>CAYNOF010001169.1:0-7552 GCA_964398335.1 uncultured Rhizobiaceae bacterium | reverse complement strand
GCGCCACCTCGCTCACCCCCACCCGGCAAGAGCTGGCCGATGCCACCGGCATGCCCACCGGCAGCGATGGCGAGATCGAGGCCGCATCGCGGGCGCTGATCGCGCGGCTCGGGCTTGCGCATGTGCTGGCGACGCGCGGCGCCGAGGGCCTGTCGCTGGTGCGCGCCGACGGCACGGCGCTGCACGTGCCGGCGCGGCCGGTCGAGGTGTTCGATGTCTCGGGTGCCGGCGACACGGTGATCGCCACTTTCGCCGCGGCGCTGGGCGGCGGGCTGGCGAGCGAGGACGCGGCGACGCTGGCCAATGTCGCGGCTGCGGTGGTCGTGGCCAAGCTCGGTACCGCGACCTGCTCGCTGGCCGAGCTGGCGCGCGGGCTGCTGGGCAGCGGCGGCGCGGATCCGCACGCCTCGAAGATCGCCGACCTGACGCGGCTGCGCGACGAGGTGGCGCGCTGGCGTCGGGCGGGGCTGAAGGTCGGCTTCACCAATGGCTGCTTCGACCTTTTGCATCCCGGCCACGTTTCGCTGATGCGCCAGGCGCGCGCCGCCTGCGATCGGCTGGTGGTCGGATTGAACAGCGACGATTCGGTGCGCCGGCTCAAAGGCACGGGCCGGCCGGTCAATGGCGAGACCGCACGCGCTGCCGTCCTCGCCTCGCTGGCCGATGTCGATCTTGTGACGGTGTTCGCCGAAGACACGCCGTTGAAGCTGATCGAAGCCGTGCGGCCCGATGTGCTGGTGAAGGGCGCCGACTACACCCGCGAGACGGTGGTCGGCGCCGACCTGGTCGAGAGCTGGGGCGGCAAGGTCGTGCTGGCGCGCCTGGCCGAGGGCCACAGCACCACCGCCACCATCCGCCGCATGGGCGGCGGCTGAGGCTCAGGCGCCGTCGAGCGCCGTGAAGGCCGGATCGGCCAGCCGCTGCAGGCGCTCGCCGGCCAGGCGGCTCAGCCGCACCAGCAGCGCCTTGCGGCGCGCGGCCGACAGCCGCGTCGATTCGGCTGGTCGCGAATCGTCGCGCAGCAACTCCGCGCCGAAGGCATCGGCGAGGATCACGCCGGTTTCCGCCGGCAGCAGCTCCAGCGGGAAAGTCGCAGGCGTCGCGAAATAGAATCGGTCGCACCAGGCGAGGTAGTCGCCCCATTTGGTGTCCACGCGGAAATCCTCGAGGCTGGATTTCACCTCGACGATGGTGATCTCGCCATTGTCGCCGACCGCGACGATGTCGGCGCGGCGACCATCGGCCAGCGGCACCTCGAGGATCGGCGACAGGCGCCGCTGGCGCAGCCAGCGCGCGGCACCGCGCGTCACGGCCTGGGTGACTTCCGGCCGGCCGAGTGGATCGTCGCTCAACGCCACCGACTTAAGGCTCCATTCTCGTCAGGGACATGACGACGCGCCGCTAGCCAAGATGCACTCGGCCTGATATAGTCTCGCCCCATAATTCCAAGTCATATGGGCCTGGGGATTGGTGTCTATGCATAACGCTCTCGAACCTACCGAAACCGCAGCGCCGCCGAGGCGCGAGGATACCGCGGTGTCGCGCCGTCGTGCGCTGGCCAAGCTTGGCCTTGCCGCCGGTGCCGTCTATTCGACGCCGACACTGCTGCAACTCGATCGCAAGGCGCTGGCTGCGTCCACGCCGTGCCCGCCGGCCGGCATGACCGGCGTCTGGCGTCCGCCGAGCTGCCCGCACAAGTAGTCTCTAGCGCCGCTTCACCCAGCGTACCGGGCTCGCCCATTCGAGCCGGACGTTGACGATCGGCTCGGCGACGAACGACATCAGCAGGTAGGTGTTACGCCCGCCGCCCAAGGCGACGCGCTTCACCAGGGTTGGTCCGCTCACCAGCTTCACGACGCAGTCGCGGCCCACGCAGGTGACCGGATCGACGCCGCCCAATCCCGGATCGCGACCATAGAAAAGGATGTCGCCGTCGGCATAGACCGGCAGCATGGCATCGCCGCGTACCTTCACCGCCACCATGTAGAGGCCGGAATCCGGCGGTGCCTCGACCTCTTCGGCGCCGCCGGCCGATGAGTCGTTGACCGCCAGCACCTCGCCGCCGGCACCGACATGGCCCGACACCGGGATCATGCGCCGGCCGACGCGGATCTCGCCGTAGCGGAACACCGCCGTCGGCACGCCGGCGAGATCGGACAGCACCTCCAGCATCTTGTCGTCCGGCGTGAAGGCGCCCTTTTCCCAGCGATGCACGGTGGGTTGTGTGACGCCCAGCCTGGCGGCGAATTCCTGCTGGGTCAGGCCCTTCTGCTTGCGCAGGCCCCTGATGCGATGACCCAGCTCCCAGAACGGCTCGCGCATCCTCAACCTATGATTGCCATAACGATGCGCATACTACGGAGCTGAAATAATACAAGTCAAGAATACAGGGGGTCAGGGTATCTTGGCTGGAGGCCGCAGTATCGGCGCTTCGTCGTCAGCGCTGACGGCCCGTTCGGGCCGGGGCGTGAACGACAGCGCCGCCTGCTCGCCGCGCTGGATCTGGTCCTGACTGAGCTTCTCCGCGGCGCGCGCCCGCACCTTGGCGGCGTTGCTGTGGCCCTGGCGTTCGGCCAGCGCCAGCCAGCGATAGCCCTCGACCGGATCGGTGGTACCGGCGACGCCGCCGCTCAGCCAGACGCCCAGCACATACTGCGCATCGGCGTTGCCCTGATTGGCGGCGCGGCGATACCAGCGCTGCGCCGTCGGGAAATCGCGCGGCACGCCGGCGCCGGCGAAATAGCAATTGCCCAGCTTGGCCTGGGCCATCGCCACGCCGGCCTCGGCGGCGCGCAGGTACCAGCTCGCCGCCGACTTGGCGGCTTCCTCCTGCTGCTTGCCGGTGCGCGCGAGCGCGATCTGGCCGAACAGGTCGCCCATCAGCAGCGCCGCTTCGGGAGAGCCATGGTCGGCGGCGTGGCGCAGCCAGAACTCGGCGCGCACACGGTCGCGGCTCATGCCGCGGCCCTCCAGCAGCATGGCGCCATAGCGCACCGCCGCCGGGATGTGGCCGGCCTTGGCGGCGCCGAGATAGAGCGGCGCGATCTCGCCCCAGCGCTGCGCCGCCTGCGGCGAGGTCTCCAGCGCGCGCGCCCAGGCATAGGAGCCGTAGGGATCGCCGGCCCTGGACGCCTGCTCGTACCAGCTCAAGGCCTGCGCCGGATCGCGCGGCACGCCGCGGCCCGCGGCGTACATCAGGCCGAGATTATAGGCGGCGCGCGCGATGCCGCCGTCGGCGGCCTCGCGAAACAGCCGCGCGGCTTCGATGTCGTTGCGGTCGGTGCCTGATCCGGTGAGATACTGGAAGGCCAGCCCGTATTTGGCGCGCGCACTGCCGGCGAAGGCGGCGCGTCGCAGCAGGATCATGCCTTCCCTGACGCTGTCCTCATCGCCGCGCTGCACCATCAGGAAGCCCAGCCAGGCCGCCGCTTCGTCGCTGTCGACCGCCAGGTCGCGCAACAGCGGCTCGGCGGCCACCACATTGCCCGCTTCGGCGGCGGCAATCGCCTTGGCGAGATCGGCCGCCTTGTCCTCCGCCCAGGCCGGGGCCGCCAGCGCCAGCAGCGACGCCAGCGCCAGCGCGCGGGGGAGGCGGCGCGCGACCATCAGCGGCGCGGCGCGAATTTGTCGGCGGCGGCCTTGGCGCGATCGATCTGGTCGGGCGTCATGTCCTTGGCCATGGCGGCGAGGAACTGGCCGGCCTCGGGCACGCCGCGCCGCGACGCCAGCGCCGTCCACTTGTAGGCTTCGACCATGTCCTTGGGCAGGCCCGCGCCATCGGCGTAGGTGATGCCGTAGAACAGCATCGAACGGGCGAAGCCGCGCTCGGCCGAATCCTTGATCAGCGGCACCGCCTTCTTCAGGTCGAAGAGCTTCGATTCCTTGTTGCCGTAGACCTCGGCGCCGAGCAGGAACTGCGCACGCGGATCGCGGTTGTTGGCCCTGGGCAGCAGGAACTTCTCGGCGCCCGCCCAGTCCTTGGCCTTGAGGGCATCGAAAGCCGGCTGCATGTCGTTGACCAGGTGCGACTTGCCCTTGCTCGCATCCGGCTCGTCCGGCTTGGCCGCGTCTTGTGGCGGCGTGGCCGGAGCAGGCGACGGCGGCGTGTCGAAGGGCTTGGCCGCGGGCGGGCTCGCGGGGGGCGTCGGGGTCGTGGGCTTGGTGTTGGTGGTTGACGTGGGCGGCGTGCCGAAACCCTGGGCCATCGCCATCGCGGGCGCGAGTGCCAGTACGATCGTCATCGCAAGGCGGGCGCCGATCATCCGATGAGTTGCCATGTCTCCCCTGCGGATCGTTCGAGGTTCGCGAACGTCCTAGTGCTAGGCGGCCAACATGGCGGAAAGGCGGCGTGGTATCAATCGCTTGACCCGGTGCGACGCGTGGGCACAGTGGCGCGGCAGACAGGAGTTGAGGGCGATGGCCGGCGAATCGCGATCGAGGCTGCGGGTGTGGGATCTGCCGACGCGGCTGTTCCACTGGACCCTGGTGGTGCTGGTGATATTCCAGATCGTCAGCGTGACGTTGGGGCCGGACTGGAACAAGGAGTTCAACTGGCTGACGCTGCATTTCTGGTGCGGCTACGCCATCCTCGCCTTGCTCTTGTTTCGCATCGCCTGGGGCTTCGTCGGCAGCACCACGGCGCGCTTCGGCCATTTCGTGAAGGGGCCGGGCGCCGGCATCGCCTATCTGCGCGGCCTGTTCGGTTCCAAGGCCGAGCCGGAAATCGGCCACAACCCGGTCGGCGGCTGGATGGTGGTGGCGCTGATCCTGGGCCTGCTGTTCCAGATCGTCACCGGCCTGTTCGCCACCGACACCGACATGGGCTACTACGCCGGTCCGCTGGCGAAGCACGCCAGCGAGCGCTTCAGCAGCGGCGCGACCAAGATCCATCACATCTGGGTCAACCTGCTCTACGTGATGGTGGCGCTGCATGTCAGCGCCTCGCTGTTCTATCTCGTGGTCAAGCGCCAGAACCTGATCGCCCCGATGTTCAGCGGCGACAAGCCGGTGCCGGCGGGCATGCCGGTGCCCGCGCTGCGCTTCGCCAGTGCGCGGCTGGCGCTGTCGCTGCTGGTTGCCGCGGCCTGCATCGTCTACCTCGTTGTGCGCATCGGCGGCTGAAATCGGGGCGCCGGCGCTGCCAAAAGCGAAACGGCCGGTCGCGAGGACCGGCCGTTCGTCTGTCGGTCTGTCGTGCGTGCGATTACTTCGCGCGGAACTTGTCGTGGCAGGCGCCGCAGGTCTTGCCGGTTGCGCCGAAGGCCGCGGTAAGCGCCTCCACGCTGCCCGAGTTCGCGGCCGTCGCCATGGCGTCGGCGGCGGTCGCCGAGGCCGTGTTGGCAGCCTCGAAGGCGGCCCACTCGGTCCAGATCACCGGCAGCGCCTTGGTATCACCCTTGTCCGAGCCCGCGGGATAGAGCTTGGCGTGCGCGACGGTGAGATCCTTGATCTTCATCGCGTGCGCGGCGGCGTCCTTCGCCGGCCCCTTGGCGTCGATGATGCCCTTGATGGCCTTCATCGCGGCGCCGGCCTGCTTGCGGTTGTCCTTGCGGGCCGCGATCGGATCGGTCGCCTGCGCCAGCACCGTTCCGACCAGGGCGCCCGACAGGGCAAGGCCGATGGCGCCGACGATCAGTCCCTTACGCATGGTGGATCCTTTCCTGGTGTCCCCCGACGGTTTCGCCTCCAGCATCCGACCGCCCGTCGCGCGGTCGAACCCATTAACCCTACACGAATAAACACCCCTGTCCCGTGACTCTTCCGCAGAAATTTTCCCCATCGCGGTTTCGGCTCGGTGCCCGCCTGCGATGCCGACCCTTGAACGCCCCGGCCGACTGTTGTGATGTGCGGCCATGCCAGTCACCGACACCAACAAGCCGCTCCGCCATCTCTGGCTGATCGACGGCTCGGGCTACATCTTCCGCGCCTTCCACGCGCTGCCGCCGATGACCCGGCCGGACGGCACGCCGATCAACGCCGTGTTCGGCTACTGCAAGATGCTGACCCAGTTCCTCGAGGATCCGGCGATCGACCACGTCGCGGTGATCCTCGACGCCGGCCGCGAGACGTTCCGCAACGGCATCTACCCGCAATACAAGGCGCATCGGCCGGAGCCGCCGGAAGAGCTGATCCCGCAATTCCCGCTGTTCCGCGAGGCGACCCGCGCCTTCGGCCTGCCCTGCATGGAAATGGAAGGCTTCGAGGCCGATGACCTGATCGCCACCTATACGCGCGAGGCGGTCGCGGCCGGCGCCGACGTCAACATCGTGTCGTCCGACAAGGACCTGATGCAGCTCGTGGGCGATCGCGTCTCGCTGTTCGACCCGATCAAGATGCGCCGGCTGGGCCGTGAGGCGGTGTTCGAGAAGTTCGGTGTGGCGCCGGAGAAAGTCGTCGACGTCCAGGCGCTGGCCGGCGACAGCACCGACAACGTGCCCGGCGTGCCCGGTATCGGCGTGAAGACCGCGGCGCAGCTGATCACCGAGTACGGCGATCTCGACGCGCTGCTGCAGCGCGCCGGCGAGATCAAGCAGCCCAAGCGGCGCGAGGCGCTGCAGACCAATGCCGAGCTGGCGCGCATCTCGCGCCAGCTGGTGAAGCTGCGCGACGACGTGCCGGTGAAGGAGCACGCCGATTCCTTCGACAAGCACACCCCCGATACGGCGAAGCTGGTGCCGTGGCTGGAGCAGCAGGGTTTCCGCACGCTGCTGGCGAAGTATCGCAACGGTGCGCCGGCCCCGGTGGCGACGCCCGCCGCGCCGAGCCAGGCCGCGGCTGCGCCGAAGCCGCAGGCGTCTCAGCCTGCCGCGGCCGACGCCGCCACGGTGCGCGACTGGCGCATCTCCGATCGTCCTTTCGGCCTGGCCGACTACGAGCTGATCACCACGGCGGCGCAACTCGAGGATTTCGTCGTCGCCGCGCGCAAGGCCGGCGTCGTCGCCTTCGATTGCGAGACCGACGCGCTCGACTCGCTCAACGCCCATCTTGTCGGCGTCTCGCTGGCGCTGCCTGACGGGCCGGTGGGCGACATCGATGCCTCGCACCGCCGCGCTGCCTACGTGCCGCTGGGCCATCGCCCGCCGGCCGCGCCCAAGCAGGGCGCGCTCGACCTCGGCGGCGACCAGGCCGCGACGACGGGCTCGGACGCGCTGCTGCCGGGCCAGATCTCGCTCGACGAGGTGATCCGCGTGCTGAAGCCGCTGCTCGAGGACGAGGGCGTGCTGAAGATCGGCCAGAACATCAAGTACGACTACGCCGTCTTCCTGCGCCACGGCGTGACCATCGCGCCGATCGACGACACCATGCTGCTGTCCTTCGTGCTCGACGGCGGCAAGAACGGCCACGGCATGGACGAGCTGGCCGAGCTGCACCTGGGTGTCGCGACCATCAAGTTCGCCGATGTCGCCGGCTCGGGCGTCAAGCAGGTCAGCTTCGATCGCGTGCCGATCGACAAGGCGCGCGACTACGCCGCTGAGGACGCCGATGTCACCATGCAGCTGTGGCTGACGCTCAAGCCGCGCACGGCCGATGAGCGCATGACGGCGATGTACGA
>CAYNOF010001168.1:0-1280 GCA_964398335.1 uncultured Rhizobiaceae bacterium | reverse complement strand
AGGGAAGGATCGCTCAGGCCGCCAGCGTGCCCGCCACCCAGCGCTCGATCGCCGAGGCCGGCATCGCACCCGACGTGCGGCCGACCTCGCGGCCGCGATGGATCAGTACCATGGTCGGAATGCCCTGGATGCCATAGCGCTGCGCCAGCGACGGCTCGGCGTCGGTGTCGACCTTGGCCAGCCGCACCCTGGGCTCGAGCTTGCCGGCCGCGGCCTCGAATTGCGGCGCCATCTGCCGGCACGGTCCGCACCAGGCGGCCCAGAAATCCACCAGCAGCGGCAAGTCGCTCTTCTCGGCATGCTGGGCGAAGTGACCGGTGTCGAGCGCCACCGGCTTGCCCTCGAACAACGGCTTGCCGCACTGGCCGCATTTGCCGCGCACGCCGGGCACCAGCTTTCCGGCCGGCGCGCGGTTGAGCGTATGGCAATGCGGACAGGCGATCTGAAGGGTCTCGGTCATGGCCACGACATGGCCCCGCCGGCGCGCGGATCAAGTACTATCTTCGGTGCGAATGAGCATGGAGCGCATGATGAAACGGCGGATCGCGGTGCTGGGCATGGGGCAGATGGGATCGGGCATGGCCGGCCGGCTGGCCGAGGCCGGCCACGATGTCATCGGCTATGACATCAACCCCGCGACGCGCGCGGCGCTGACGACGTCGGGCATGGCGATGGCCGACTCGATCAAGGCGGCGCTCGCCGGCCGCGAGATCATCCTCACCAGCCTGCCCGATCCCAGGGCGGTGCAGGCGGCATGGCTCGGCGAAGGCGGACTGATCGCCTCGGCCGAGCCCGGGAGTCTCTGCATCGAGCTCAGCACCATCGATCCCGCCACCATGCGCGAGGTCGGCGCGGCCGCCGCGGCGCGCGGGCTCGACGTGATCGACTGCCCGGTCAGCGGCAGCCCGGCCGAGGCGCGGCTGGGCAAGCTGGTGCTGATCGCCGGCGGCGAGCGGCAGACCGTCAACCGCGCCGAGCCGATCCTGTTGGCGCTGGGCGAGACCTGGAAGTACACCGGCGGCGTCGGCACCGCCAAGGTGGTGAAGCTGGTGAACAACATGATGTCGATGGGCAACGTGCTGATCGCCTGCGAGGCCTTCGCGCTGGGCACCGCGGCCGGCGTCGAGCCCGAGGCGCTGTACGACGTGCTGTCGGTGAGCGGCGGCCGCTCGCACCATTTCACCAAGCGCTTCCCCAACGCGATCAAAGGCAACTTCGATCCCGGCTTCAAGATGGAGCTGGGCGAGAAGGATCTCGCGCTGGCCATCGACCTGGGCCGC
>CAYNOF010001167.1:0-4613 GCA_964398335.1 uncultured Rhizobiaceae bacterium | reverse complement strand
TGATCGATCGCCGCCAGACGCGGCGCCTTCAGCGACATCTGGACATCGCCTTCGCGCCCGCGACCGCGGCCCGAGACCTCGAAGGACAGCGCGTCGCTTTCGATCCGCACGCCGCGGACGTTCCAGCTCTGGTCCGGTTGTACGTCGGCATTGCCGCCCAGGCGGATGATGGCTTTCAGCACGTCGTTGGGCACGCCCTCGACGGACAGGTTCTCCAACTGGCCGCGCCACTCGACGCTGGCGGCGCCACCATCGACGCGCGCCGTCAGGTCGATGGCCCCGCGTCCGGTGAGCCGTCGGCCGGCCAGGGTCGAGATGGTCGCGGCGTCGGACACGCTCAGCGTGGCCTTCGCCTCGCCGCTGCGGCCCGACGGCTGGTAGGCGCCATTGCCCTTGATCGAGGCAAAGGCCGAGGCGAGCTCGGCGCTGTCGATCGTGATGCGGCCGTCGGGTTGCAGCGCCCCCTTGGCGCTGAGATCCAGCCGCGTCGGCGGCAGCGACCGGCCGTCGACGCCCGGCCATGCCACTTCGGCGGCGCTGCCGGTCAGTGTCGCGGTCGCCTGCGCACGGCTGCCGATATCGCGTGCTTCGCCGTCGATCGTGATGTCGGCGTCACGCACCGAGGCGCCATCCGGCCCATCGAGCCGGGCGACCCGCAGGCGCGCATTGAGGCGCGGCGCCGCTGTCGTTCCCGTGACGCGCAGGTCGACACCGAGATCGCGCCAGGTCGTGCCGTTCAGCACGTCGCGCAAGCCGCCGGCTTCGGCCGCGGCGATGGTGAGCGTGCTGTCGATGCGATGATCCTTCACACCGTATTGGCCCGTCGCGCGCAGGCGGATCGGCGCGGCGACAGCAGTGAGCTCGCGCACCTCGACCAGCGTGTCGCTGATCGTGGCCCGTGCGTCGATCCGCAGCGGATTGCGCGCGAGCCGGGCCAGCGGGCCGTCGGGCAGGCCGGGCGCCGCGGCCTCGAACGTCAGCACCACCGATGTCGCGCTGCCGTCGGGCTGCCAGACCAGCGAGCCCTTCGAGGTCATCGCGTCGCCGCCGTCGAAGGTCAGCTCGGCATTGCCCTGCCGCGCATCGCCGTTGGCGACGAGGCGCGCGGACACTTGCTTGAGATCGGGCCGGCCGACCAGGCTGGCGATCAGGCCGGCCTCGCCCTCCTGCAAGCTCACGCTGGCCGAGACGACGCGCTTGAAGATGTCGTAGCGGCCGTCGACCGACAGCCGGCCGACGCGCCCATCGATGCGCTCCAGCAGCAGTTTCGCACCGCTCTGGCCGGTGTCGGCGGCGACCGAGGCACCGCCCGACAGCTTCCAGCGCGAATCCACCGGCGCGACAGGCGCGCGGACATGGATCTCGTCGACCACGAGCGCCTTGAGATCGATGCCCATCGGCAGCGTGAAGCCGCCGCCCGACGAGGGCGGCGCGGGCTCGCGCGGCGGATCGGGCTGGCGGATCACCTCGATGCGCTCGGCCGCCAGCCGGTCGATGCGCAGCTTGTCGCTGAGCAGCGAGGTGAAGGCCCAGTCGACATGTGCCTGGTCGATCTGCAGCCACACGCCGCGCCGGTCGGCGAGCTCGATGCGGTCGATGGTGAGATAGGTCGGAAAATAGCCGTGCGAACCGCGGATCGTCACGCGCATGTCGGGCGAGGAGGCCATCGAGGCGACGGCGTTCATCAGCCAGCGCTGTCCCAGCCGCGTCTGCAGGCCGGCGAACACGACGATGCCGACCGACACCAGACCGATCGCTGTCAGTGCGATGGCCCGTCGGATGCGCATCAGAAGGCCTGCCCGAGGCTGATGTAGAGGCCGAAATGGTCGTCGCCGGGACGCCGGTTGACCGGGAAGCCGACATCGACGCGGATCGGCCCGAAATCGGTGTAGTAGCGCGCGCCGACGCCGACACCGATGCGCGGCGTCAGCGCGAAGTCGGGGAACTTGCTGAGATAGGCGCTGCCGGCATCGACGAAGGCGACGACGCCGAAGGATTCGCCGATGCGCTGCCGCAGCTCGACGCTGCCCTCGAAGATGCTGGCGCCGCCGATCGGCGTGAAGAAGGCATCGCGCGGGCCGGCGCTCTGGTAGGCGAAGCCGCGCACCGAGTCGCCGCCGCCGGCATAGAACAGCTTGTCCGGCGGAATCGCGTCGGTGCGCACGCCGGGGATCGAGCCGACCGAGACGCGGCCGGCCAGCACGGTGCGGCCGCCGCCCAGAACGTCGACGTAGGTGCTGCCGGTCAAGCGCACGATGGCGAAGGGTTTGCCCACTTCGCCGAAGTCGAGATAGGGCGTGACCTTGGCGTCCAGTCGAAAGCCCCTGGTCGGCTCCAGCTCGTTGTCGGTCCGGTCCCAGGTGACGCCGAGCGGAAAGCCCAGCAGCTGGTAGTTCCGCGTCACGCCGAAGCGCTCGATGACCGAGTATTCGAGATTGAAGCCGGCGGTGACGCGCCATTCGTGCGAGATGCGGCGGTCGAGGCCGCCCTGGATCGCGGTGGCGCGGCGCCGGTAGGCGTCGAGGATCTCGCGCAGCACCTCGACCTTGCCCGTGGCATCCTGGCCCGCGATCCACCAGTCGGGCTTGAGGAAGGCCGCCGACACGTCGAAGCCGGTGTCGCCGAAGCTGCGGCCGTTGATGCCGCCGCGGGCGATATTGTTGAGCTCGGCCGACAGCTTCACGCTCTCGGCCTGGCCGAACAGGTTGCGGTGCAGCCAGTAGCCGTTCACCCAGAAGCCGCGCCGCGTCTCGTAGCCGGTACCGAAGCCGATGGTGCGCGGCGGCCGGTCCTTCAGGTCGACGGCGAGCGGCAGCTCGCCGTTGGCGTCGAGCTCCGGCGCCGTCTTGATCCGCACGGCACTGAACACACCGAGCGCACCGAGTCGATCGCGCAGATTCTTGACCTTGTCCGGATCGTAGGGCTCGCCCTGCTTGAACGGCACGCGCCGCTGCAGGAACACCATGTCGACGCGTTCGGAGCCGCCGAAGGTGACCGGTCCCATCTTCGCCTTCGGGCCGGAATCGAAGACATAGGTGACGTCGACCTTCTTGGTGGCGTGATCGACCACGACCTGGCGCTTGCCGGCGGCCGCCAGGGCATGGCCGCGCTTGCGCAGCTGCACCAGCACGTCCTCCTCGGCGCCGAGGATCTGTGCCGCGTCCGCCGGGTCGCCGGGCGCCAGCCGCATCGACTTGCGCTCGATGTCCTGCGCGCCCTGGATGTCGATCTTGGCCATACGGAACACCGGTCCAGTCTCGACGACAAACGCCACCGAAAGCTTCTGATCCGGAGGTAACGCCTCGAGCATGTCGAGCGTTGCCGGATCTTCGACCGGCCGGCCGGCGATGGTGGCGGCGACCGAGGCGCCGTAGTAACCCTTCGAGCGCAGCGCCAGCGTCATGCGTTGCAGATGCGTGCGCGCGCGCTGCAGGGCGCCGGCACCGTCGGTGGCGCCCTGCCCCTTCTCCGCCTCCTCGACCAGCTTCTTGAGCTCCTTGCCCGTCGCGTCGTCGCCGCTCACGTTGACGGTGACGTCGAGCGTGTGCGCTCCGGCCGGGACGCCAAATCCAAGAGCGATCAGGAGGAAGGCGATGGTGAGACGAGGGACACGCGAGCACGCCCGGACTCGTCTCATGATCCCTCCCGGTTCAGGTCAGGGCCGAGGCGAACGCCGCAATGTGGCCGCAACATGACGCCCCAGCCCTCAGCCGAACAGGAAGAAGGTGCTTCACGACAGATCGATACGGCAACCGCAAATTTCAACCCGAGGCCACCTTCGGACGCCGGGCGATCCCATGGGCGATGACGGCGACGGTCGGCGCGATCAGCGTGAGCGGGGATGCAAGCACGACAAGGGCGAGCCCCATGCAGTGCCAGCCGCGCGACTGACCCAGCAGGCATTCGTGCTGGGACACCACGTAGCCCAGAGCCAGCAGCACCACCGGATTGAACACCCAGAGCGCCAGCCACAGCCGCCACCCCGCCGCCGCAAGCCCCGGCCACCAGCGACAGACAAGGCAGGCGATGGCCGCGGCAGCCGCGGCCGCCAGGGTACACAGCAGGACCGTGCCCAGGCCGACACCGCCGCTGAACGCCACCAACGGGACGAAGGCCGCCAGCGCCGCTGCCGAGACATGCGCAACGTCGAAGGCACGCACGGCCAGCTAGAGCGGCATGACGCCACGACGCGGCGTCGTCGTTGCGTACGTCTGCGCACTGAGCGGCGCGCCGACCGTGCGCAACGCATCGCGGTGTTCGGCGATGGGCCGGCGCACGGTGGCGTTCTCCAGGGCCGCCAGCTTCTCGAACGCCGGCAGCGCCAGGGTGCGCGTCATCCAGGCCGCGCTGCGCGGCCAGCGCATCGCATCGATCTGGAAGCGGGAGAAATGGGCATCGCCGTCGATCAGCACGGGGATGCGGCGCAGCGGGCTCAGCGCCGAGAACCGGTCGTCACCCATAGAACGGCACGATCGGATCGATCTCGTAGGCGATGCCCTTGAGCTCGAGGCTCACGAGCACCTTGCGCACATAGGGCGAGTGGTAGTTGCCGACGACCAGCTAGCAGGTCACACGTGATTGATCCGGCAGCCGCTGACCTCGACCTGCGAATC
>CAYNOF010001166.1:0-10038 GCA_964398335.1 uncultured Rhizobiaceae bacterium | reverse complement strand
CGGCGAGCAGGTGCTGCTGCTGCCGCCCGAGCTGGCGCGGCTCCTGACCCAGCGCGGCTGGGATCTGTCGCGCACGCAGGACTGGCTGTTCGAGCGCTGCGGCGAGCTGGGCGGCGACGTCGCGCGCTCGCCGAGCGACATCCACCTCATCGTCGCCGGCGGCGCCGGCCAGAAGATGACCTACCTGCCGCTGTGGGGCGGCAGCACGGTGCCGGCGACCAGCCGGCTGGTGGAGCTTTAGGCCGCCGCCGTCTTGAACGCCGCGACGAAGCGGTCGACGTCTTCCTCGTCGTTGTAGACATGCGGGCTGATGCGCAGGCGACCGAGACGCGGCGCAGCATAGACCTTCTGTGCCGCGAGCTTCTTCGGCAGGTCCTCGGGCATGCCCTGCGGGAAGCCGAGGCACAGCACGTGCGGCGCACGCAGCTTTTCGTCCAGCACGGTGGCGCCGGCATTGGTGCGATCACCGGCGAGGCCGGCGGCCAGGCGCCTGGTCAGCATCGACAGGCGCTCGACGATCGGCTCGTTGCCCCAGCCAGCCATCATCTCCATGCCGATCGCCGCCATTTCCATCGAGATGAAATGGTCGCGCTCGCCCATGTCGAAGCGCTTGGCGCTGTCGACGTAGGACGGATCGGTGAAATAGACCGGATCCTCGGCCACCACGCGCTTGCGGCCGAACGACGTCTGCTCGAGCGGGACGCCGCCCTGGTGGCGCTTGGCGATATAGGCGAAGGCGCGGCCGTAGGGGCCCAGCACCCACTTGTAGGTCGGGAAGATCAGGATGTCGGGATCGAGCGTCTTGACGTCGATGCGGCGCACGCCGGCATCGTGCGTGGCATCGACCAGCAGCATCGCGCCCGCCTTGCGCAGCGCCGCGGCGATGCGCGGCATGTCGAGCCCGCCGCCGTCGGACCAGTGCACCGAGGAGATCGAGGCCAGCGCCACCGGCTCGGCCCCCGGCCGCTCGATCGCTGCGAGCACCGCCGAGGTCCAGTCGCCGTCGCCGCCATGCGACACCGCTTCGACGCGGAAGCCGCCGGCTTCGGCGCGGCTCATCCATTCCAGCACCGGCGAGGTGTGGTCGTCCTTGAGTGTCAGCACGCGCGTACCGCGCGCGATCTTCAGCAGCTTGCCGGCGATCGCCACGCCGTAGCCGACCGACGACACCAGCGCGACGTCGGCGGCATCGGCGCCGATCAGCGCCGCCGCGGCCTTGCGCGTGCGCTCGTGCATGGCGTTGGCGAAGGCGGGATCGAGCTCCCACGGCCGGCCCTTGCGGCCGACGCCGACGCGGCCGGCCTCCTGCGATGCCAGCGGCAGCGGGCTCCAGGCGGCGGCATTGAGGTAGCAGACGTCGCGCGGCATATCGAACAGCGCGCGTTGCGAGGGCAGCATGGCGAACTCCAGCAGTGAGGTCCGCAGCCTAGGGCATCGCGCGCCGCGATTCAGCCCCGCTCTTGTCGCCGGACAATTGCGTCAGGCGCGGGTCACCATGCCAGGCACGAGATCCTTCAGCGACGGCGCGCCCATCTGCTGCATGGCCGCGAACAGCTCGCGCCGCAGCAGCTGCAGCACGCGCTCGACGCCCTCCTGGCCGAAGGCGCCCAGGCCCCAGAGATAGGGCCGGCCGATGCACACCGCCTTGGCGCCCATCGCCAGCGCCTTGACGATGTCGGTGCCGCGCCGGAAGCCGCTGTCGACGAGCACCGGAATGCGCCCGTCGACCGCCACGAGGATCTCCGGCAGCACCTCGATGGTCGAGCGGCCGTTGTCGTCGGCGCGGCCGCCATGGTTCGACACGACGATGCCGTCGACGCCGGCCTCGATCGCGAGCCTGGCGTCCTCGCGCGCCAGGATGCCCTTGAGCAGGATCCGGGTGCCGACCGTGTCGCGCAGGCGCTTGACGAAGTCCCAGGTCAGGTTGGTGGCGCCGGTGTTGGTGGCGCTGCCCAGGTCGAGGCCGTCGAAATTTGGCTTGCGCCGCACGAAGCTGCGCAGCCCCAAACCGTGGCACGAACCGCACTGCGCCGCGACCGCCTTGTCGGCGCGCCACATGCGCTGGAACATCTCCCAGTTCTGCGCCGCCACGACGTCGACGGTGACGACGATCGCCGGCGCGCCAGCCTTCTCGGCCCGCTTGGCCATCGCCAGGCCGACCGACCACTCGTTGGTCGGATAAAGCTGGAACCATACCGGCGCGCCGCGCGCCTCGATGGCAGCCTCGATCGAGGTTGTCGCCACGGTCGACAGCATCTGCAGATGCCGCCCGGCGCGCGCCGCCTTGGCGACCGCGACCTCGCCCTCGGCATGGAACGCCTTGTTGCTGCCGGTCGGTGCGACGACGATCGGGCTGTCATACGTCGCACCGAACAGCTCCATCTTCATGTCGACGCGACTGACATCGACCAGCCGCCGCGGCCTGAGCTGGAACGCCGCGAAGCCCTCGCGGTTGGCGCGTAGCGTCACTTCGTCGTCGTTGCCGGTCGCCATGTACCCGAAATGCGCCGCCGACAGCTTCTGCCGCGCCACCGGCTCGAAGTCGAAGACGCTGAGCGCGCGCGATGGGCTGTCGATCAACTCGCCCAGCTCGCGCGGCGCCCAGATCATCGGATCGGGGAGGCGCGGCTGCGGCGTCTGTGCAAGGGCGGGCGCGCTGGCGAGCAGCGGACTGGCGGCGAGATAGCTCAGGAAACGGCGACGATGGAGACCGGAATCGATCATCGGCTACCAGAGCCGCGCGATTGCATACTGGTCAAATGCACGATCGTTCGACACCAGCGTCAGGTTCTCGAGCATTGACTGTGCCGCCAGCATCCGGTCGAACGGATCCCTGTGCGAGCCACCTAGACTGCCGGCGCGCTGCGCGTGGGCCACTGACAATGACAACTCGACGAAGCCCTCGCTTGCGATCGCACCAGCGATGTCGTTCGCGACCACCGATGCCTCAGGCAACTTGCCGATGCGATACTTGGTGGCAATCTCCCAAGCCGTCACCGCACTGATAATGGCCTCATTCTCCTCGTCGAGGATCGCCTCGCGTGCCCGCCGCGACAGCTTCGCATCGGCGAAGACCCACCACAGAAACGTATGCGTATCGAGGAGCAGCCGCACCTTCACTCCCAAAGCTTCAGCTCATCCTCGGGCAGCGGCTCGAAGAACTCGGGCCCGACGCGGCCTTTGCCCTTGAGGCGCCCGAACACGCGCTTCGGCTTCGGCGGCAGCGGCACGATCTTCGCCACCGGCTCCTTGCCACGCGCGAGCACGATCTCTTCGCCCGCCTCGGCGCGGGCGACGAGCTTCGAGAGGTTGGTCTTGGCGGCGTGGATGGTGTACGTGGGCATGAGTCGATATTAGCTAATTATCTTAGCTATATCAAGATCGCGACGTCAGCGACGTCGTAGCCAGCTCCAGATGACCCATACCCAAAAGTTAACGACTGCGAGGGCGATGAATGCGCCCATGAAGGCCCATCCGCGATATGGCCTATCCTGCCAAGGCACAGACGCGGCGATTCCGCAGAGGAGCGGCACAACAAAAAGAATGACGCCAAAAGTGCGCGACGTCAGCCACGTATCGCCGATGTGGTGGTTGTGGACGCGTTCGCGCATCGACGACGATGCTACCACATCGTTTTCGCTGCGCGCCCAGGCCATTCCTTGTCGTAGGTCTCGCCACCGACGCGACCCTTGCTGAGCGCCGCAAGGATATCGCCAGCGCTGGGCAGCTCCTTGGGTGAACGGTGACGCTCGGGGTTCCACAGCTCGGAGCGCACCAGGGCGCGGGCGCACTGGAAGTAGACGGCGTCGACTTCCATCACCATGACGGACCGCGGGGGCTTGCCTTCGACGGCGAAGGAGTCGAGCAACGCGGGCTCGATGCTGAGGCGCGCGCGGCCGTTGACGCGGAGCGTGTTGCCGATGCCGGGGATCAGGAACAGCAGCGCCACGCGCGGGTCGCGCACGATGTTGCGCAGCGAGTCGACGCGGTTGTTGCCCCTGCGGTCGGGCAGCATCAGGGTGCGCTCGTCGTGGATGCGCACGAAGCCGGCGAGGTCGCCGCGCGGCGAGCAGTCGAGGCCTTCCGGTCCCGCGGTCGCCAGCGCCAGGAAAGGCGAGGCCGCGATATAGGCGCGGTACTGTGGCGTGATCCAGTCGACTTCCTTCACCGTGGAGGTCTCGCCGGGCAGGCCGTAGAGGGCCTCGAGCTGTTCGACGCTGGTGATGAAGGACACGGGTGGACCTCGCCGGCGCGGGATGGCGCGGTCTTTTACAGTGTCCGATGGCGTGCCGTCCTGCGGCGCGGCGTTACGGGCAGGTGCGTGGCCTGTCGGGACCGCTTCTTGCAAGGGCAGGGGGGCGCGGCGTAGCGTCGGGCCAGTTGCTTTTCCGGGAGACCAGGATGTCGAACCTCATGCGAAGCGCCCGCCTGGCGTTGACCGCGGCCGTGCTGTCGACAGCGGCGGCGGTGCTGCCTGCGATCGCACCCGCCTCGGCGCAGGTCACGCTGCGCGCGGCGATGCATTCGGACCTGAAGATCATCGACCCGATCTGGACCACGGCGCTGATCTCCACCCATCACGGCTATCTGGTCTACGACACGCTGTTCGCGCTCGACGAGAACCTCACCGTCAAGCCGCAGATGGTCGACAAGTACACGCTGAGCGACGACAAGACGGTCTGGACCTTCACCCTGCGCGATGGGCTGGCCTTCCACGACGGCGCGCCGGTGACGTCGGAGGACGTCATCGCTTCGCTCAAGCGCTGGGGCGCGCGCGACTCGGTGGGCCAGAAGCTCCTGTCCTTCGTCGCCGCGATGGAGGCGGTCGACGCCAAGACCTTCCGGCTGAAGATGAAGGAGCCCTACGGCCTGGTGCTGCAGAGCCTCGGCAAGTCGGGCTCCAACGCGCCCTTCATCATGCCCAAGCGCATCGCCGACACCAACCCGCAGGAGCAGATCACCGACGCCACCGGCTCCGGCCCGTTCATCTTCAAGAAGGACGAGTGGAAGCCGGGCGAGAAAGCGGTCTACGTCAAGAACCCCAAGTATGTGCCGCGCAACGAGCCGGCCTCGGGCCTGGCCGGCGGCAAGGTGCCCAAGGTCGACCGCATCGAGTGGCTGGCGATCCCCGACCTGCAGACCCAGGTCAACGCGCTGCTCAACGGCGAGATCGACCTGATCGAGATCGTGCCCGCCGACCTGCTGCCGCTCCTGGCCAAGGACAAGAACATCGAGCTGACGGTGACCAACACCGCCGGCCGGCAATACGCCATGCGCTTCAACACGCTGTTCAAGCCCTTCGACAACCCCAAGATCCGCGCCGCCGCGATGGTGGCGCTGAGCCAGCGCGAGTTCCTCGAGGCCAATGTCGGCGACGAGAAATGGTTCAAGGAGTGCAAGTCGCTGTTCCCCTGCGGCACGCCGCTGTACTCGACCAAGGGCTGGGACGGCGTGCTGAACGGCGACGCCGCCAAGGCCAGGGCGATGCTGGCCGAGGCCAAGTATGACGGCACGCCGATCGTGTTCCTGCACCAGACCGACACCGCGGGGCACAACAATCTCGCCACCGTCGGCAAGGCCCAGCTCGAGCGCGCCGGCTTCAAGATCGACCTGCAGCCGATGGACTGGCAGACCCTGGTGTCGCGGCGCGCCAAGAAGGATCCGCCGGAAAAGGGCGGCTGGGGCGCGTTCTTCACCTCCTGGGGCTCGGTCGACGTGATCGACACGGTGGCCGCGGCCTTCCTCAACGCCAGCTGCGAGAAGGCCACCTTCGGCTGGCCGTGCGATCCCGAGCTGGAGAAGCTGCGCGACGCCTATTCCAAGGAGACCGACGCGGCCAAGCAGAAGGCGATCGCCGAGCAGGTGCAGCTGCGCGTGCTGGAATATCCCACGCACGTGCCGCTGGGCCAGTTCACCACGCCGACGGCGATCCGCAAGAATCTCACTGGCCTGGTGAAGGCACCGTCCTTCGCCTTCTGGAACCTGGAGAAGAAGTGACCGGCCTCGCCGATCGCGTCGCCCTCGTCACCGGCGCCTCGCGCGGCATCGGCCGTGCGATCGCCCTGGCGCTGAGCGAGGCCGGCGCGGCGGTCGCGGTGAACTACGTCGAGCGGGCGGCCGACGCCGAAGCGGTCGCCGGCGCCATCCGCCAGGCCGGCCATGCCGCGTTGGCGGTGAAGGCCGATGTCTCGGACTCCGGCGCCGTCACCCGGATGGTGCGCGAGGTCGAGGCGGCGCTGGGACCGATCGACATCCTCGTCAACAATGCCGGCATCGGCATCATGCGCGGCCTCGACGATCTCACCGAGGCGGATTTCGACCGCACCATCGCGGTGAACCTGAAATCGGCCTTCCTGTGCACGCAGGCCGTGCTGCCGGGCATGCGCGCGCGGCGCTGGGGCCGCATCGTCAACATCAGCTCCGGCGCGGCACGCGGCGCCGGCATGGTCGGCGCGCACTACAACGCCTCGAAAGCCGGCATGGAGGGCCTGACCCGCGGCTATGCCGCGCGGCTGGCGAAGGAAGGCATCACCGTCAACAACGTGGCGCCCTCGCTGATCGACACCGACATGATCGGCGCGCGCCGCGCCGAGGTCGCCGCGCGCATCCCGGTCGGCCGACTCGGCACCTCGGAGGAGGTGGCGCAGGCGACCCTGATGGTGATCGGCAACGCCTACATGACCGGCCAGACCGTGCAGACCAACGGCGGCCTGCACTTCAACTAGGCGCCGGGCGCCAGAGCCTGATCCGCCACAGCAGGCTGGCCGCGGCGACACTGAGGCCGGCGGCCAGCACGATATGCGCCGGCCGCGGGATGAGCAGCGGGTCGAGGCTGGCCTGGACGATGCGCATCGGCGGCACGTTCTTGCTGCCCCAATACCAGAGCGCCTCGATGGTCACGGTGAGTACCGGCGCAACGACGGCAAGGCCCGCCAATGTCAGCGGCTTGTTGCGGACATCCCGCGGCAGCGTGCGCCACAGCATCAGCCACAGGAACAGGCCCGAGGCCATGACGGCGTCGGAGACATTGGCCTTGGACTGGATGAAGAAGTGGATCAGCGCCAGCACGCCCAGCGGGTAGACGAGATAGTGCAGGCGTTTCCAGTTGCGGCGCAGCTTGCGCTGCCAGCCATCGGTCGAGGTGATCGACAGCGCGATGAAGATCAGCAGGGCTGCGAAGCCGATGGTGAGGTAGAAGCGCTTCACGATCTCCAGCGCCACCACCACCAGGTTCCATTTCTGGTCGAGGACGTAGAGCGTGAAGTGCAGCAGGGCGTAGCCGCCGGCGGCCAGCCCCAGCCGGCGGCGCAGGGTGACCAGCGGCGCCCAGTCGAACAGCGCGCGCGCCGGGGTGATCGCCAGCGAGATCAGCAGGAAGGTCACCGCCCAGTCGCCGGTCCACAGCAGCGCCTCGGTGACCGGGCGCGCGCCCATGCGGCCGGTCAGCCAGCGCAGCGCCAGCTCGGCCGCCGGCAGCAGCGACAGGACGAGGACGGCGAGCTTGATCAGCGACAGGCGGCGGGCGGGCGACACGGGCCGACCCTAGCGCATCGCGTGCTCGCGTGCGCTCACACTGACGTCAGGTGCCGGTGAAGACCGGGGCCCGCTTTGCGATGAAAGCGCGCACCGCCTCCTTGTGGTCCTCGGTCTGTGAACCCCTGATCATCCGCTCGGCTTCCTGGTCGGCCGCCGCGCGGTAGTCGACCAGTGGCGCGAGGTCGAGGTTGTCCTTCATGTAGGCGAGCGCGATCGCCGGGCCGGCCGCCAGCTCGCGCGCCAGGCTGAACGCGGCGTCGCGCAGCTCGGCGTCGGGCACCACGCGGTTGACCAGGCCGAGGCGCTCGGCGCTGGCGGCGTCGACCCTGATATTGGTGAACATCAGCTCGCGCGCGCGGCCGGTGCCGACCAGCCGGGTCAGCAGCCAGGCGATGCCGTAATCGCCGCTCAGCGCCACGCGTGAATAGCCGGTGCTGACGAAGGCAGAAGCGGCGGCGATACGGATGTCGCAGCTCAGCGCCAGCGCCAGGCCGGCGCCAACCGCCGGCCCGGGCAGCGCCGCGATGGTCGGCTTGCGCAGCGCCAGGATCGCGCCGGTGGAGGCCATCTGGCGGAACTTCAGGTCGGCCAGCCGCTCTTCCGGCGTCATCGTGGTCTTGCGGTTCTCGCCCATCCCCTTGACGTCGCCGCCGGCACAGAAGGCGTTGCCGGCACCGGTCAGCATCACCGACCGCACCTGGGGATCCTCGCCGGCCAGCTTGATCATGGCGCGCAGCGCCGTGCTGAGCTCGACCGACAGGGTGTTGCGCGCCTCCGGCCGGTTCAGGGTGATCACCAGTACGCCGTCGCGCAGCGCGGCGAGCAACTGGGTCGTGCCGGTGTCGATCTGCCGTTCCATATCCTGTCCTCCGGGGCGCGGGCGGCGGCCATATCGGCATGCCCGGGACCTCCCCGGCAAGGCTTCAACGGGGGCTAGCGGCACAGGCGCGGCTCATGGCATGGTGGTGCGGGTGACGGTCCGACCGCTTGAGACGGCCGTACCGCAAAGGAGGGGGTTTGCGATGAAGACTCGGATGTTGCTGGGCCTCGCTCTGGGCGCCTTGGCGCTGGGCGCCTGCACCGCCACCACCACGAAGCAGGCCGGCACGCCGCTGGGAGCGGATCCGGAACTGCGCCGTCAGAACTATGCCTGCGCCAATGGCGTGAACATCATCGTCACCTACGACAATCGGGCGCAGACCGCCTCGATCCAGACCGCGGCGAACGGCCCGTCGACGACGCTGTCGCACGTGCCGGCGACCAACGGCTTCTCGTATGCCTCGGACACCAGCACCCTGCGCAGCTACGAAACCTCGGGCGAGGTGATGTACGGGGCATCCCGCACCGGCGCGCCGTCGCGTTGCCGGCCATCCTGACCTGATCCATGCCGCCCGCCGCCACCCCTGATCGGGGGCGGCGGTCACCGGCGGGAGCCTTGCGCCGTGCCGTTGCCCGCCACATATGCCGGGCAATGGAGGACGGCATGAGCGTTCAACTCAACCACCACATCGTGTGGAGCCGCGACCAGAAGAAGGAAGCGGCGTTCCTCACGGACATTCTCGGCCTGAAGCCGGCGACCCAGTTCAGCCACTTCGACGTGGTCGAGCTCAGCAACGGTGTGTCGCTGGACTTCCATACCGACCCCGACCATCTCGTGCGGCAGCACTACGCCTTCCTGATCAGCGAGGCGGAGTTCGACGCGGTCTTCCGGCGCATCCAGGAGCGCGCCCTGAAGTACTGGGCCGATCCGGCGCGCAAGAAGGAAGGCGAGATCAACCGGCACGATGGCGGCCGCGGCCTCTATTTCGAGAGCCCCGACGGCCATCTGCTCGAAGTCCTGACGCGGCCCTACGGCAGCGGAACCGCCTGAGGAACTTCGCCGTCGCCGGCCACGTTGAGGGTCCATGCTTCCAGCGAAGGTGGATCCGATGGCCAGCGCGTATTCCGACCGTCAGCACCTGATCGACATCATCAAGCGTTTCGACGCGGCGATCGTGCTGACCCGCGATCCCGAGGGCGGCCGGCATGGCCGGCCGATGGCCGTGGTCGCTGTCGAGGACGACGGCGACATCTATTTCGTCACCGACCTCGGCTCCGCCAAGGTGGCGGAGATCAAGGATGACAGCGATGTCGTGCTGACCTTTCAGAGCGGCCATCGCTTCGCCATCGTCGAAGGGCCCGGCGCGGTGATCGTCGACCAGACGCTGGTCGACAGGTACTGGCAGGAATCCTGGCGGCTGTGGTTTCCCGGGGGCAGGCAGGACTGGCGCCTGTGCCTGCTGCGCATCACGCCGGCGCGCGGCGAGTACTGGGATCGCGGCGGCCTGGAAAGCGTGCGCTTCGTCTTCGACGCGGCCAAGGCGCTGGCCACACGCACGATCCCGGACGAGCGCCCGGGCACGCACGGCAAGGTGCGGATGTAGACCTATTCGGCGGCGAGCCTGGCGGGCGAGTTCGCGAGCAACGCGCGCAGCTCGGGCAGGCACGAGCCGCAATTGGTGC
>CAYNOF010001165.1:0-3578 GCA_964398335.1 uncultured Rhizobiaceae bacterium | reverse complement strand
GTGACGTTCTTCGTCGATCCTGACATGGCGAAGGAGCGCCGCTACGATGGCGTGAGCATCATCACGCTGTCCTATACGTTCTTCGAATCGCGTACCGACAAGGCGCGTGACATGCTGAGCCGGCTGCAGGCCGCTGCTGACGCAAAAAGGGGTGGGTAAGATGGCCGCAGAAGCCCAGAAGCATCCGTATCACCTGGTCGATCCCAGCGTCTGGCCGCTGGTCGGCACCTTGGGCGGCATCGCGCTCGCCTTCGGCGGCGTCACCTTCATGCATCCGGAGATTTTCGGCGCCGGCGCGGCCCCGACGCTCAAGGCGCTGGGCGCGTGGAAGGTCGCACCAGGCCTGGCGCTGATCTTCACCACGATGTTCTTCTGGTGGCGCGACGTGATCCGCGAATCGCGCATCTACCACACGCCGGTGGTCCAGCTCGGCCTGCGCTACGGCATGATCCTGTTCATCTGCTCGGAGGTGTTCTTCTTCCTGGCGTTCTTCTGGGCCTTCTTCGACGCCTCGCTGTTCCCCGGCGCCGAGAACATGCCGGGCCGCACCGAGTTCACCGGCGGCCACTGGCCGCCCAAGGGCGTCGTGCCCTTCGACCCGTTCGACCTGCCGTTCATGAACACGCTGATCCTGCTGCTGTCGGGCACCACGGTGACCTGGGCGCATCACGGCATCATCGAGGGCGACCAGAAGACCGCGGTGCGCGGCCTGCTGCTCACCGTGGTGCTGGGCGTGCTCTTCACCTGCGTGCAGGTCTACGAGTACAGCCATGCCGCCTTCGGCTTCCGCGACGGCATCTATTCGTCGACCTTCTTCCTGGCGACCGGCTTCCACGGCTTCCATGTCCTGGTCGGCACGATCTTCCTGACCGTCTGCCTGTTCCGCGCCATGGACGGCCAGTTCAAGCCCGAGCAGCATTTCGGCTTCGAGGCGGCGGCCTGGTACTGGCACTTCGTCGACGTGGTCTGGCTGTTCCTGTTCTTCGCCATCTACTGGTGGGGGCTGGGCAAGGCGGTTCCGGCGGTGCACTGATCCGCGCCGGCTTCGGCAACGCGACGACGCCGGCCGCGAGGCCGGCGTCTGTCGTTTGTGACCGGACCCCATGCCGAGGAGGCCGCGCAGCGGCGGTCTCGAAGCATGGGCAACGGACACCACGTATGGTGCCCACCCTTCGAGACGCGGCCCCGCGGGCCGCTCTTCAGGGTGAGATGGGAGGTGAATAGATGTCGACCGACTGGCCACCCCTGTCGCCGCTCTCGACCGGCCTCGCCGGACGCTGCCCGCGCTGTGGCAAGGGCAAATTGTTCGACGGCCTGCTGAAGGTCCGCGATGCCTGTCCCGAATGCGGGCTGGACCTGCGCGGCCACGATGCCGGCGACGGGCCGGCGGTGTTCGTGATCCTCGGCCTGGGCGCGCTGATGATGGGCCTGGTGCTGTGGGTCGAGTTCCGCTTCGAGCCGCCGGTCTGGGTCCACCTCGT
The DNA here is from genome assembly GCA_964398335.1 of uncultured Rhizobiaceae bacterium. Lineage (GTDB taxonomy): Bacteria > Pseudomonadota > Alphaproteobacteria > Reyranellales > Reyranellaceae > JAFAZJ01. Next base: position 2,097 of record CAYNOF010001165.1, on the reverse strand, counting down.
GCTGTGGGTGCCGCTGGTGATCGTGCTCACCATCGTGCCGCTGCGGCTGATCAAGGGCGTCCTAGTGGCGCAGCAATACCACCATCGCTCGACGGCGGGCGAAGACGGCCCTACATGAGCGCCATGCGCGCCTTCAAGCCGTCCTTCTGGCCCACCGTCTTCAGCATTCCGGCCTTCCTGGTCATGATCGGGCTGGGCGTCTGGCAACTGCAGCGCATGGAGTGGAAGAACGACCTGATCGAGCGCCTGCAGACCCGCATGACCATGCCGCCGCTCGATGCCGCCGGCGTGGCCGCCGACCCCAGGGCGGCCGAGTACCGCAAGGTCCGGCTCACCGGCACCTTCCTGCACGACAAGGAGCAGCACCTGCTGGCGCGCAGCCTCAACCGCAATGTCGGGCTGCAGATCGTCACACCGCTGCGCCTGGAGTCGGGCGAGGTCGTGCTGTTCAACCGCGGCTGGGTACCCGAGGGGCTGAAGGATCCGGCGCGGCGCCCGGCCGGCCAGGTGCCGGGTGTCGTCACCGTCGAAGGCGTCGTGCGCTTGAGCGAAGCCGAGGTGAAGAGCTGGTTCATCCCCGACAACAAACCGGAGCGCAATGTCTGGCTGACCGTGGACGTCGCCACCATGCGCCGCGCCGCGGGCCTGCCCGAGGCGCCGGTGCTCAAGGCCGATCAATGGTTCGTCGCCGCCGACGCCACGCCCAACCCCGGCGGTTACCCGATCGGTGGCCAGACGCGGGTGAATCTGCCCAACGATCACCTGCAGTATTCGATCACCTGGTTCCTGCTGGCACTGAGCCTGGTCGGCGTCTACATCGCCTACCACTGGCATCGCGGCCGTCCCACGCCGCCGCCGATCCCGGAGCGGGGCTGACGCTTCGCTACGTGAAGCTGAAGCCCATCGTGCGGCCGTAGTAGTAGAGGCCGCCGTCCTGGACGATCAGGGCGAGCGCGATGTCGTCCTCGTGCACGTCGCCTGAGGTCTGTCGTGCGTTGCGATGGTCATGGGGGGCGCCGGCCGGCGTGAGAAGGGTCGAGTGCCGTGTCCACGGCAATGAGCGACCGCCGATCGTCGATGCACAACCCGCCTCGCGCAGGGCCAGGACGAGCGCCGCCGCGTTGTGGCGATGCGGGCGCTGCGATTCGCCGGGCCGCACGGCATTGAGCGTGAGCGTCATGGCGGGCAGGCAGGTGCCGAGCCGCTCGGTGCGGGCGCTCGCCATGAACAGGGCGCGCCCTGCCGTCTCCGGCGTCATCGGCCGGTGGTAGAGCGCCTGCAGCGCTTGGGCGATATCGTCGCGGCGATACAGCGTTGTCTCGATCGCCGCGCGCTGGGTGGTTTCGGGACGCACGCCCAGGAACGCGAGCACCGGCTCGTCGCTGACCATCCAGAGGACCGCGTCCTCGTCGGCCGACCATCGCGAGGCGATGCCCCCTGGCAGCAGCAGGATGTCTCCCTCGCACCAAACGACCGTCTCGTCGTCGCCGCGCTCGGTTCGGCCCCTGCCGCGCAGGACCGCCCAGATCTCGCCGCTCGCGGCGAAAGTGCACGCCAGAGGCGCGCCGGCCCGCACGGACACGTAGCGCGCCAGCATGAAGGGCGTCGTCGCCGGGTAGTCGGTGCCGAGAGACGATGACAGATCGAGCGGCACGACGCCGCTCGGCGCGTCGGCCGCGAACGCACGGGCCTTCTGCTGCTCGAAGGCCTGCGGCTCGAGCGACGGCCGCACGATGTTGAAGCCCTGCTCGACCGGAACGAAGCGTGCGCGTTGCGCCTGGATCGACATGGTGCCTCCTCACAGCGCCATGAAACCGCCGTCGGCGTTCAGGATGTGGCCGACGATGAACGAGGCGGCGTCGGAGGCGAGCCAGACCACGGCCTCGGCGACCTCCTCGGGGCGGCCCATGCGGCGCAAGGGCAGGCCGGCTGCGACGGCACTCATGTCCATGATCTTCGATGCCAGCATCATGTCGGTGACGACCCGGCCCGGCGCCACGCCGTTGATGCGCACGCCTTTCTCGGCATATTCCATCGCCGCCGAGCGGGTCAGCGAGATCGTGGCGGCCTTCGAGGCCGAGTAGAGGGCGAGGCCGG
>CAYNOF010001164.1:0-1391 GCA_964398335.1 uncultured Rhizobiaceae bacterium | reverse complement strand
CCGATGCGGTGTCGATCTGCGCGACGAGAATGGCCTTGATGGTATTGCCTTTGTCCGCCTTGAGCCGGGCCTCGACCTCGGCCGGCCGCACGGCGCGGCGCATGTCGCCCTTGAGGATCTCGACCTCGACGCCCATGCGTCGCGCGCTCTCACCCCAGCCGATGGCGAAGCGGCCGCTTTCCAGCACCAGGATCTTGTCGCCCCTCGACAGCACGTTGGTGAGCGAGGCTTCCCAGGCACCGTGGCCGTTGGAGATGTAGATGTAGGCGCGGCCCTTGGTGTGGAAGACGCGCGCGACGTCCTTCAGCAGGCCGTCGGTCAGCGCCAGCAGTGGGCCGGAATAGATGTCGACGGCCGGCCGGTGCATCGCCCGCAGCACCTCGTCGGGCACCGTCGTCGGCCCGGGAATCGCCAGGAACTCACGACCCGCACGCACGCTCATTGTCTTCCCTCCACGCGCGTTCCGCGCGATTGCTGCCGCCGGCGCGACCTGACGCCCGCGGCGCGGATCATGCCAGAACCGACTGCTCTTTGGGCGGTGAAGATGTCACGGTGACAGGTCAGTGGTGCATCTACGTTTGCGTCACTATCCCTGTGCCATTGCTACCAAAACGGGCGTCGGTCAAGATGGACAACGCGCGGCCCTTTTGATGCATGCGCGGGGATCGGTGATGAAGAGCGCCATAGGCCAATGGTGCGCGGCCCTTGCTCTGCTGGTCGTGAGCGACACAGTCGCTGATGCCAGGGATGACCGGCAGGTCATATCCCTGAAGGTATGCATCGACGGGCTCACCAATCTCCACGTGAAAGGCGGCCGGTTGAGCTGGGAGCACCTGGCCTTCGATCCTCCGGCCATGCATCCGGGCTGCAAAGGTATCAGCGCCGTCGACGGCGTCCCCTGGCGTGACTGGTCGAAGAGCTTTCCGCTGCCGGCTGCCGGCAGATCCGCGACCATCGCCTTCCATCCCGTCCGGTGTCGCGGCAACTGTGTCCTGGTCCAGAGCCCGAGCGCCGAGAACGGATGGGAGGCGATCTACCAGTTCGACGATTTCTGGACCGCGAGCTCGTCCGTCTACTGCGTGAACATCGTGATCGGCGGCCCGCCGGAATCAGCCGCCGACCAGTCGGTCCAGCACATCGAGCCTGCGCCTTACCGCCGCGGCGGTAGACCCCTCTTTCGGGCCCCTGGCGGGAAACTCCGCGAAGAGACCTGTGCGCCGGACGTTTTCTCCTGGCTCGGTAGCGGCCCCTAAAGGGAATGGCGTCCCCGAGAGGACGGGACGATTGAGGGCGCGAAGTCCCAGAAGTGCTGGCATTGCTGCATCCGTTGGCGCATCTTTGCTCCCACAGATTGCTCCCATTGGGGTCAGCATGGCGCGTCCGAACCGCTT
>CAYNOF010001163.1:0-1162 GCA_964398335.1 uncultured Rhizobiaceae bacterium | reverse complement strand
ACCATCGACATCGCCGGGATCGGCGAGAAGCCGAGGATGCGGTCGGGGCCGTAGGTCTTCGCCGTGTAGGCGTTGGCGGCGGCGACGATCTCGGTCGCCTCGTCCCAGCCGACGCGCACGAAGCCGCCGTGGCCGCGCTTGCTGGTATAGGCGGCGCGCTTCTTCGGGTCCTCGACGATCGACGCCCAGGCGGCCACGGGGCTGAGCGTCGCGCGCGCCTGGCGCCACAGGCGCAGCAGACGCGAACGCGCCAGCGGATATTTCACGCGGTTGCCGGAATAGAGGTACCAGCTGTAGCTGGCGCCGCGCGAGCAGCCGCGCGGCTCGTGGTTGGGCAGCTCGGGCCGCGTGCGCGGATAATCCGTCTGCTGCGTCTCCCAGGTGACGATGCCGCCCTTGACGTAGATCTTCCACGAGCACGAGCCGGTGCAGTTGGCGCCGTGCGTCGAGCGCACGATCTTGTCGTGCTGCCAGCGCTTGCGATAGGCGTCCTCCCAGCCGCGACTCTCGGTCGTGGTGATGCCGTGGCCGTTGGCAAAGGGCTCGCGGGTCTTGGTGAAGAAAGTCAGCCGGTCGAGAAAATGCGACACGATCGGTCTCCGATACGGGGGGACTCAGTTCCCTTCTCCCCGCCTTTGCGGGGAGAAGGAGATGTTGGTCGAGCTCGGCATGATCACTCTGCCGGCACGGCAGCAGCAGCCGGCGCTTTGCGTTCGATGTCGAAGAGCAGGCCGCCGCGGCGGGTGTAGAAGAACCAGGTCACGGCGATGCAGCTGACGTAGAAGGCGATGAAGCCATACAGCGCCAGCGCCGGTGAGCCGGTCAGCGCGATCGACGAGCCGAAGCTCTTGGGGATGAAGAACGCGCCGTAGGCCGCGATCGCCGAGGTGAAGCCGATGATCGCCGCCGATTCCCGCTCGCCCTGCAGGCGGCGCGCGTCGAGCGGCGCCTGCGGCATCAGCCGGTCGATCTCGCGGCGCATGATCGCCGGGATCATCTGGAAGGTCGAGGCGTTGCCGACGCCGGTGGCGAAGAACAGCACCATGAACGCCGCGAAAAAGCCCCAGAACGCGCCGGGCTGGTCCTTGATGCCGAGGAAATAGAGCACTCCGACGACGCCGGCGATCATCAGGACGAAGACCCAAAGCGTGACCCGCCCGCC
>CAYNOF010001162.1:0-5374 GCA_964398335.1 uncultured Rhizobiaceae bacterium | reverse complement strand
CCGTCGCCAGCGGCACGCGCAGCTTCAGCGCCTCGCAGTAGATGTGCCAGCGCAGCGCGCGTGCGGCGTAGTTGAACAGCGACAGCGCCAGCAGGCCGACGATCACCTCGGGCTTGATGCGCGCCAGCGTCTCGCGGATGCGGCCCGACTCGTCGAGCGCCAGGACCGCCGTGGCCACCACCATCGACGCCACGAAGGTGAGCGCGAGCCACAGGCCGGCGCGCCGTTGCCAGCGGGCCGGCGACGGGACCGCCGGGTCTCTAGGCGACACGGCCATAGATCAGCGCGGCGAAGGTGGCGATCCAGCCGGCGACGCACCCCAGGATCATGCGGTCGGTGAGGAAGATGCGGGTGGGCGAGCCCGAGCGCTCCTCGACCATGGTGATCTGCAGGTATCGCAGGATGCCGGCGACCACGAAGGGCGCGGTGTAGAACACCTTGGTGGTGCCCAGGCGCTGCATGACGTTGGTGTCGGTGGCGTAGATCAGATAGGTCACCAGCAGCGCGCCCAGGATCACGGCGATGATCGAGTCGAGGAACGGCTTGGTGTAGCCCTCGATGCTCTTGCGGTGGCTGGCATCGAGGCCCTGCACCAGATCGTCGCGCCGCTTGGCCACCGCCATGAACAGGGCCAGCAGGCCGGTGGCGATCACCAGCCAGGCGCTGGCCGTCACCTCGATCAGCCTGGCGCCGCCCTCGACCCGCAGGACGAAGCCGATGGCGACGATCATGACGTCGATGATCGCCACCGATTTCAGCTTCACCGTGTAGGCGACGTTGAGCGCGATGTAGACCGCGACGATCCAGAAGAAGCCCGCCGGCAGCCACAGATAGGGAACCACCAGCGCGACGGCGAGCAGCAGGCCCATGAGGACGAAGGCCACGGGCACCGGGACGGTTCCCGCGGCCAGCGGCCGGGTCTTCTTGCGGGGGTGCAGGCGATCCGATTCCCGGTCGCGGTAGTCGTTGAGGATGTAGACGGCGCTCGAGGCGGCGCAGAAGCAGGCCGTGCCCAGAACGACGGCCTTCACGGTCGTCGGGCTAATCGCACTGGGCGTGAAGAAAAGCGGCGCCACGACGAAGGCGTTCTTCACCCATTGTGCCGGACGTACCAACCGGGCGACCGCGACCAGGCTCATCCAATTCCCCGCAATCCCGAGGTTGATACTATAATCGGTGTGGGATTTCATCACAGCGACAATATATTGTGCGGCGCCGCGCCCGGGGAGCACGCCCATTTCAGCCGCAAATCGGCCTTAGCAAGCACAATGTCAATGCAACCGAACCCTGTATGATGTGTGGGCCGGGGCTAAACGTGGCGCTGAGTCGTTGGGTGCCAAACGGCGGCGGGAATGAGACGAGGTAAGGTGTTCCGCAAGGGCGGTGGGGCAACCGGCGGCTTGGTGCTGGCGGGCGTGATCCTGTGCGTCCTGCTCGGCGTCGCGCTGACCACGCAGCGCGTGATCGACCAGCGGCTGAGGCAGACGGCGGACAGGGATGCAGCCGCCCCCGCGCCGGCCGACGAGTCGCTGTGGGAGCGCTACCGCCGGCTGGACAGGCTGGCGCGCCTGCTGCGCGGCGGCGAGGGGCTCGGTCCCGAAGACGATGCCCAGGCCCTGCTGAAACTGCCATACGAGGCGGTGGCGCGTCGCTTCATGGACGACCCGCGCTTCGCCGACACGATCCTCGATTTCAACCTGTTCTTCCTCGGCTTCAAGTCGGACAGCCTGAAGAGCGACGGACGCTACGAGCGCCAGGCGTTCGACTTCCCCAATGCCGTGGCCGCGGCGCAGGCGATGATGCGCGGCGGCGACTACCTCACGCTCTTCGATCTCGAGGGCCCCTTCTTCATGCCGCCGCTGCGGGCGGCGAAGCTGGACGATCCGCCGGCGCCCGACGATGCCGGCCTGGACGCCGCTGCGCTGCGCCGCAAGGCGGTGGGCGAAATCCGCCAGATCCTGGCCGAGCTCGCGGCATACAGCGGCAAGGCGCAGCAGGTCGCCGTCTGGGACGTGTGCCAGCGCATCCTGGGCGTGACCCTGAAGAGCGACCAGTGGAGCGCGCGCGTGCTGCGCGCCTTCGACGATTGGGAAGGCTTCGGCCTGGTGCGCGGCCAGGCGGTGGTCGGCCCGCTCGATGCGCTGGGCCATGCCGCCTGGCGCGAATGCTACGGCCGGCAGGGCGTGGTTCCCGATGTCGCCGTGCTGGCCGACGCGGTGCGCACCGCGCTCACCCGGTACGAGCGGATCTTCGCCGAGGTCGAACGCTTCGAGCCGAGCCGCTATCAGCCGCGCTCCGTCATGGAATTCCGCACCTTCGACCTCGGCGTCTTCCCCGATACGCCGACATGGCCGGCTTTCGGATACGAGCAGGGCCTGGCGCTCGCCAACTCGTCGACCAACGCCAATCGGCGCCGCGCCGCCTACATCCTCAATCGCTTCTTCTGCGACGACCTGACCCCGGTCGGCGTCGAGGCACCCAAGCAGCACGTCATCGGGCCGATCGGCGCGCCATCGTGCCAGACCTGCCATTACAAGCTCGACCCGATGGGCGGCTTCTTCCGCAACTACGGCGCCTTCTTCTTCGACTTCTCCCGCGCGCAGTACCTCACCTTCGACGATCTCGCGAGCGTCGAACGATCGCGTTACGTCGCGGGCTGGCAGGCATCCGCGCAGTCGGGCCGGCAATGGAACGTCGGCTACATCCGCTCGCCGGGCAACGACAGCATCAACAGCTACGGCGATTCGCTCGCCGACCTCTCGGCGATCATCCGCAACGCGCCGGAAGCCAAGCAATGCCTGATGAAGCGCCTGGTGCAATACGCCGTCGCCGAGGATCAGGCGATCGACGCCGGCTGGCTCGACCAGCTGACCAAGCGCTTCGCCGCCGAGGCGGCGCAGAACTCGGCCGCCGCCATGCGCAACGCCATCGTCACCGTCGTCACCAGCACGGCCTTCCGCCAGAGCGACGCCGACCCGCAGCGCTGCTACGACTCCGCGCCCGAAGGCCGCCGCAAGGACGCGCCGCCCTGCCAGGTGGCGTCGATCCTCGAGCGGAACTGCGCCCGCTGCCACGGCAGCGCCGGCGACAGCCGCCTCGATCTCACGACCTGGAGCGCCGCCGACGGCTTCGTCCATCTCGATTCGCAGGGACATCCGATCCCGGCGCGCGACAGCCTGGCCCGGCTGATCGACAGCATCACCACCAGTGACCCGGCACATCGCATGCCGCGCGGCAGGCCGATGACGAGCCAGGACCGCCAGGCGCTCTACAAATGGGCGCAGGAGAGGCTGACGCGCCTGGACGGCGAGCGAGGGCCGCGATGAGCCGCCTGGCGAGCCGCCTCGCGGTGCTGGTCGCGATCGCGGCCGGCTGCGCGACGCCCGCCGCGGCGCAGAACTCGCAGTTCAAGGGATTGCCGGCGATCTCGCGCGAGCTGACCACCCGGATCGCGCCGCGCGGCATGTCCGTCGAGCTCGACTGGTTCCTCCCGGCGCCCGGCCTCGACGGGCTGCTGGGCTCATGGTCGAGCTTCGGCAGCGAGCATGCGTTCCGCAACGGCACGCCGAACGCGCTCAGCATGGTGATCTGGCAGGTCACCCTGACCAATTTCGCGCAGAGCCTCGGCAAGTGGTGCGAGACGCCGTCGCTGACCTTCGCCAATCAATTCGCCTGGACGCTCGGCCGCCTGTGCGCGTGGCCCAGGGCGGAGGCGACGGACGAGGCCGTCATGCTGTCGTTCTGGGTCTCGCTGATGGGCTATTCGGCGCCGCGCGAGGAGTACGAGGCCTGGCGCAGCTTCTTCCTGACCTCGTCCTACGCGCAGAAGCCGGCGCGCGAGGTCATTCCGGCGATGGCGCTTGCCATCACGCTGAACCCGTACTTCCTCCTGCATCGCTGAAGGCGACGATGACCGGCTCCTCCCGCCGCACGTTCCTGAAGTTCGCCGCCGCCGGCGCCGGCACGCTTCTGTGCGAAAGCGCGCCGGCGGCCCCGACCGCGCCGGACGCCGCCGAGCCGCATCATTTCCTGCTGATCTTCCTCGGCGGCGGCGCCGACGCGTCGTACCTCTACGATGCGCGGCCGCTGTCGATGAGCGCGGTGGGCCGCGCCCACAGCTTCCTCGCCGAGGAACCCGCCGTGCTGCGCGGCCGCAACGGCAATGCCTGCCGCACGACGCAGCTCGCCCGGCCGCTGGCCCGGCTGCAGGATCGCTTCAGCGTGCTCAACGGCGTCCACATGGCGTCGGGCTTCGACGGCCATCTGCAGAACGTCAATCTCCTGCTGACCGGCAATCCGTTCGGCGGCGAGTCGTTCGTGCCGCATCTCAACGGGGCGACGCCGCGGCGCGCGGCGGATCTGCTGGATGCGATCGAGCCCACCAACCCGATCTTCAGCAACATCTCCAACCATTCGCGTGTTGTGCCGCTGCGCCCGGCCAGCGTCGCCGGCCTGGCGGGCCAGTTGCGCCAGATCGCGCCGGCGCAGTCGGGCGACGAGCTGATGGATTTCGTGCGCAGCCGCATCGCGGCGAACGCAAGGGGCAACGGGCGATTCGCCGCCGGCGCCGGCGCCATGCGCGACGGCCTCGCCGCGGCCGGCGAGCTGCATCGGCGCATCGCGCAGATCCAGGCGCCGGACCCGGAGTGGGATGCCGAGCGACAGTCGGTCTCGGTCATGGCGCAATGCTTCCGCCTGGGCGTCGCGCGCTCGGCCATCTACCTGCTGCCGGAGGATTTCGACGTCCACTCGCCGGATCGCGCGCGAAGCCAGCCGCGGCTCTTCGCGACGGCCATCGAGCGGGTCGCCACCCTGCTCGACGGCCTGGTCGAGACCCCCTACGATTCGCGGCGCTCGCTGCTCGACATCACCACGGTCATGGTCGCCAGCGAGTTCAGCCGGACGCTGCGCAGCGCCGATGTGCCGGCCGAGTACACCGGCACGCATCACAACCAGCTCACCAACACGATCCTGCTCGGCGGCAAGGGCATCCGGCCGGGCCTGGTGATCGGCGCGTCGGATCTCGCCGACGAGACCGAGGCGCCCTCGCCGGCGCATCTGTCGCTCGACCCGCGGCTCGAAAGGCCGATGGGCCGGCCATTCGACTTCCGGACCCTGCGCAGCCGCGGCGACAGTCCGCAGCAATTCGACATCGGCGACTACCTCACGATCGGTTCCGTCGTGAACACGGTCTATGCGCTGTTCGACGTGCCGGCCGAACGCCGGCGGCGCCTGGACCGCGATCGCCCGCTCGCGCCGCTCCTGTCGGGCCTGCTGGCCTGATCGCCGTCATCCCCCGCCGCGCTCGGGATGACGAAGGCGTGCTCACTGACGCCGCAGCACGGAGAGCAGCAGGTCGGCGGCGTGCTCGTTG
>CAYNOF010001161.1:0-1407 GCA_964398335.1 uncultured Rhizobiaceae bacterium | reverse complement strand
GTCACCGGGCTGTCGTCCTACACCATGGGCATCGTCGTGCGCACCGACGCGCCGTGGCAGTCCATCGAGGAGCTGATCGCCGCCGGCAAGAAGGAGCCGGAGAAGTACAACTACGGCACATCGGGCGTCGGCGGCTCGGGCCAGCTGATGATGATCGAGGTCGACCAGGCGACCGGCGCGAAGTTCACCCACGTGCCCTACAAGGGCGGCGCGGAGTGGATGCAGGCGCTGCTCGGCGGCCACATCCATTTCCTTGCCGACGCCGCGCAATGGGCGCCGTTCGTCGACAACGGCCAGTGCCGCATCCTCGCCATGGCGACCGAGGCGCGCATCCCGAAATATCCCAACGCGCCGACGCTCAAGGAGCGCGGCATCAACGCCATCGCGCACAGCCCCTATGGCCTGGTCGGGCCGAAGAATATGCCCGAGGCGATCACCCAGACCCTGCACGAGGCCTTCGCCGAGGCGACCAACGATCCCGGCCTGCAGCCGCTGCTCGACCGCTTCATCCAGGTGCCGTGGCGGCGCAACCCGCAGGAATACCGCGTCTATGCCGAGAGCTACTTCAACAGCGTCAAGCCGCTGCTGGTAAAGGCGGGCCTCGCCAAAGCGTGATGCGCTATCATCCGCCCGGCATTGCGGCACGGAGCGGATGATGGCGGCTGAGTTGAAGCGACGGGACTACACGCCGGGAGCCAAGGCACCGCTGGCGGGCGTGCGCGTGCTCGACCTGTCGCGGCTGGTCGCCGGCAACATGCTGACGCAAGTGCTGGGCGATTTCGGTGCCGAGGTGATCAAGGTCGAACCGCCGGCCGGCGACACCTTGCGCGGCTGGAAGGTCAACGACATCGAGACCAACTGGAAGATCTACGCCCGCAACAAGAAGAGCCTCGGGCTCGAGCTGCGCAAGCAGAGCGCGCGCAAGCTGCTGCTCGACCTCGTGCCCTCGGCACAGATGTTCGTCGAGAGCTTCCGCCCCGGCACCCTGGAGAAGATGGGGCTGGGGCCCGACGTGCTGCTGGCGCGCAATCCCAAGCTGGTGATCGTGCGCATCTCGGGCTGGGGCCAGAACGGCCCCTACGCGAGACGCCCCGGCTTCGGCACCCTGGTCGAGGGCATGTCGGGCTTCGCCTCGTTCAACGGCTTCGGCGATCGCGAGCCGGTGCTGCCGCCGATGTACCTTGCCGACACCGTCGCCGGACTCTACGGCGCGTCGGGCGCGATGATCGCGCTGCGCGAAGTCGAGATGAACGGCGGCAAGGGCCAGGTGATCGACCTGCCGCTGCTCGATCCGATGTTCGTCGTGCTCGGCCCGCAGGCGGCGAACTACAGGCTCAACGGCAAGGTCAAGCCGCGCACCGGCAGCCGCTCGACCAATGCCGCGCCGCGCAACGTCTACCGCACGAA
>CAYNOF010001160.1:0-1164 GCA_964398335.1 uncultured Rhizobiaceae bacterium | reverse complement strand
GCGCGCGTACCCTGAGCCATGGGTTCATTGTCCCGCGGTTGAAACTGCTCGCGCGTCGCATTCAGAAAAGACCCGGGTGCATAGTCCAGTCCGCCGGCCAACATGCGGGTAAAAGGAATGGTTACGTCGTGCTCCGGGGTGGTCCGCTTGCTCCACAGGCTGTACTCCAGGCCCATGACGGCTTCCCGCACCAGCACGTTGGGATAGGTCCGGCTTTCTCCCGTAGGCTTGTAAGTCCCATGAAAGTCCACCAGCAGGTGGTGCTGTGCGGCCTTCTGGCTGACCCGCTCACAAAAGTTCACCATCTCCTGATCGTCGCGGTCCATAAAGTCGACTTTGATGCCGGCCACGCCCCAGCGCTCATAGATAGGAAATGCGGCGTCCATCTGTTGATTCACCGCTGTCCAGGGGGCCCACAGAAGTAAGCGGACATTTTTGGATTTTGCGTAGCGGACCAGTTCCTCCATATCGAGTGTCGGAACCGGCTGGGTAATGTCTTCGTGCGTCGACCAGCCGTCGTCCAGCAAGGCATATTCGAAATGGTGTTCGGCTGAGAAGTCGACGAAATGTTTATAAGTGGCGGTGTTTGGGCCGGGGACAAAGTCCGTGGCGTAGGGATATTTGCCCGTCCACCAGAACAGGGAGGTCTTTCCGGGGACAATCCAGCTCGTGTCTTTCACCTGGCTTGGCCGGCTCAGGTTTCTCACCAGGTAGTTGTGTTCAATCAATTCGCCGGCAGTGGGAGCAATCATGAGCACGCGCCAGGGAGTCAGCTTGGGAGCTTTGGCCACAACCGCTTCGCCGGGACGGCCCGGGAGAGGAGAAAGCACGGCTGCAAGGTGGTGCGGGCGATTGTCGACCCCGCGCAGGTAAAGACCGGCATAGTCCGTCAAATCGGCTTCCAGCAGGCCGATCCAGGGCCCATTCTTCGGGTGCACGAGAAGCGGGAGCAGAAATAAAGAATCCGGAGAAATGTCATCCAAGCGAATCTTGGCAAATTCGCCCTCCGACGGGGACACAAATTTGCCAATATTGAGGCCATAGGCCTCTGCATCGGAAGGGAAGGCAAATCCCGTCTGCTCCGCCGAAATAACGAAAGACGAGAGATTGGGCTGTTCCGGGATTCGGTAGCGCAGTGCCACACCCTCGTCATAGGCCCGCAAA
>CAYNOF010001159.1:0-7901 GCA_964398335.1 uncultured Rhizobiaceae bacterium | reverse complement strand
AGGCCGCCGGCGATATGCGGCGGGTTGTCGATGCCCACCGCCTCGGCGGGGCGGCGCGTAGTGACCAGCACCGGCGCCGCGCGGCCCAGCGCCTGCCGGCGCTCGAAGGTGGCGCCGCTGATCGACTCGGCGGCGGCCACCAAAGCGACATGGCCCTGACCGTCACGCAGCACCACGATGCCGCCACGCCTGAGCTCGGCCATCGCGCGCTCGACCGCGGCGATGGCGGCGGCGGCAGTGGACGCATCTGATGTGGCAAGCGGCGCTACGGACATGGCGTGATATGTAGGCGATGGAGGCTCGCAAGTCACGCGGCCGGCGGATCGGATGGCTCGCCCAGCGAGACCATCAGCGTGGCCGAATAGCGAGCGGCGCCAAGGGGTTACCATGACCGCGATCTACCGTTCCTTCGACCGCGCCGCACTCGACGCCGCCTACAACAACCGCGCCCATGCGCCGGACTTCCAGCGCTACGTCGATCGCTGGCAGGCCGAGAGCCTGGCGGCGCGCCAGGCCGTGCCCTGCCGGCTCGACCTCGCCTACGGTCCCTCGCCGCGCCAGCGCCTGGACGTGTTCAGTCCTCTCGGCGCGGCACCGGCCGGCGGGCGGCCGGCGCTGCTCTACTTCCATGGCGGTTACTGGCAGGGCAACCACAAGGACGGCTACAGCTTCCCTGCGCCGCTGGTGACCGGTACCGGCGCGCTCTACATCGCCGCGACCTACGACCTCTGCCCGTCCGTCACCATGAGCGAGCTGGTCGAGCAGGTGCGCCAGGCGGTGATCTGGCTGCATGGCAATGCCGCGAGCATCGGGCTGGATCCCAGGCGCATCGTCGTGGCCGGCCATTCCGCCGGCGGTCACATCGCCGCGACGCTCGCCCATACCGACTGGACCAGCTACGGCCTGCCCGCGGCCGCGCTCGCCGGCGCGCTGCCCCTGTCGGGCCTGTTCGATCTCGAGCCGATCCGGCTGTGCTATCTCAACGACGCCTGCCGCATGGACGAGGCGGAGGCACGGCGGCTGAGCCCGATGCACCACATCAGCCGGCTGGCGCCGCCGATGGTTCTGGCCGTGGGCGCGGCCGAGCTGCCGGAACTGGTGCGCCAGACACGCGACTATGCCCAGGCCTTGAGCAGATCAGGGATGACTCCCGTCGCGGTGATCGAGACACCAAACGACAACCACTTCTCCGTGCTCGATCGGCTGTTCGATCCCAACGGGCCAGTCTGGGAGCCATTGCGGCGCCTGATCGTGCCCTGACCGATCCGTGATGCATCGTGACACGTATTGCGACGATACATGGCGCACCATGGCCGGGCCGCGTCACAGGGTGGTATAATCATGTCGTTCCATTCGCTTGCATCCGTCTCGCCCTTCGCACCCGTACCCGATGGCGCCATGACCAAAGGCAAGAAGATCCTGCTGATCGACGACGACGCGGCCCTGCGCGGCGTGCTGGCGGAGCAGCTCGATCTCTATGACGGCTTCGTCACGACGCCGGCGGCCACCGGCGCCGAGGGGCTGGAGAAGGCCAGGGCGGCGCTCTACGACGCGATCCTGCTCGACGTCGCGCTGCCCGACGCCGATGGCCGCGACATCTGCCGCCTGATGCGCCGCCAGGGCGTGCGTGCGCCGATCATCATGCTCACCGGCGCCGACAGCGACGCCGACGCCATCCTCGGCCTCGATTCCGGCGCCAACGACTACGTCACCAAGCCGTTCCGCATCAACGTGCTGCTGGCGCGCCTGCGCGCCCACCTGCGCCAGCACGAGCGCAGCGAGGACGCGATCCTGCAGATCGGTCCCTACGAGTTCCAGCCCGCCAACAAGATGCTGGTCGAGAACGACGGCAAGAAGAAGGTGCGGCTGACCGAGAAGGAAACCTCGATCCTGAAATACCTCTATCGCGCCGGCCCGCGCTCGGTCGGCCGCGATCAGCTGCTGGGCGAGGTCTGGGGCTACAACGCCGGCGTCACCACGCACACGCTGGAGACGCATATCTATCGGCTGCGCCAGAAGATCGAGAAGGATCCCGCCCAGGCGCAGATCCTGCTCACCGACAAGGGCGGCTATCGCCTGCAGCCCTGAGCCTGGCAGGAATCGCCCGGTCTTTGGCATTCCCGCCACATCGTCATCGGCCTATGCCGAGCCTGTCCAGGCGATGGAGAGGGCGATGGCGCTCGAGCTGCGGCCAAACTGCGAATGCTGCGACAAGGATCTGCCGCCTCACGCCACGGAGGCGCGCATCTGCAGCTACGAGTGCACGTTCTGCGCAAGCTGCGTCGATACCGTGCTGCATGACGTGTGTCCGAACTGCGGTGGCGGCTTCGTGCCGCGTCCGATCCGGCCGGCGACGGAATGGCGCCCGGGACTGAGCGTCGCCAAGCGGCCCCCCTCGACGACGCGCCACAGCCTGTCCTTCAGCCTCGAGGAGATCGGCGCGCACTCCCTCAGGATCAGGGAGATTCCTCCGGCAATGCGCTGACGGACGGCTGCACCTCGTCGGTTGGGTGAATTTTCGTTTCCTGCGACAGGACCTTCAGCCGAGCGCTGTCGACATAGAGCGTGGTCTTGATTTCCTCGATCTCCCGGGGATCGGCTCGGACGGGCGCAGGGCGGGACTGTGGCGAGGACATGGCAACTCTTCCGGCGATGATTGGGGGGTGGTGGGAAAACGCAGCCACCTGGGCGCGCGTTCCCCGGCTCAACCACCCGGCCGGCGCCAGCTCGAGAAATGCAGCACGGCAAAAGCCACGAAGCCATAGGCGGCCATCGCGCCTGCGACCATCAGGCACAGCCAGTCGTATCCCCATCCCGCCGCCAGCACGGCCCAGGCGCCCAGGCCGATCAGCGCCAGCCGTCCGCTTGCGGCGAGCACAGGCCCCAGCACGCGGCCCGAGCCCTGTGTCGCGAAATAGAGGCAGATGCCGAAACCGAAGGCGCCCAAAGTCGGACCGACCCGCGTCAGGTACGTGGCGGTGGCCGCCTGCACCGCGGCGTCGGCGGTGTAGAGGCTCGACCACAGTGACGGCGCGACGGCGAAAACCAGGCCGATGACGCCCGATACGGCGCCGGCCAGCAGCGAGCCGACCAGCGCGACGCGGCGCGCGCGCTCGATCTGGCCGGCACCGACATTCATGCCGACCATCGGCACCAGCGCCGCGCCGAAGCCGAAGGCGATCGGGATCTGCAGCATCTCCAGCCGCGCGCCGATGCCGTAGCCCGCGACCGCTGCGGCACCGAAGCCCGCGACCAGGCCCGACATCACCATCACGGCGAAGGCGTTCTGCAGCGAGAAGAAGATCGCCACCCCGCCGACGCGGAAGATGTCGAAGAACATCGATGGGCGAAGCCGCACACCGACCACCGTCAGGCGCACCCGCGCGCCGGGCGCGGTCAGAAAGGCGAGGGTTGCCAGCGAGCCGGCAGCGGAAGCGGTCAGCAAGGATACCGCGATGCCGCTGATGCCGATCGAGCCCAGCGGGCCCACGCCGATGGTCAGCACGTAGCCCAGCACGATCTGCAGCAGCGAGGAGCCCAGCATGATCGTCGTCGGCAGCTTCATGTTGCCGGTGCCGCGCACCAGGCTGACCAGCGTGTTCTGCATCCAGACCAGGGCGACGCCGGCGAACAGCAGGTCGGAATAGGTCAGCGCCAGATCGAGCACGCGGCCCTGCGCGCCCAGCGCGCGGTAGATCGCCGGCCCCAGCGCCTGCATCAGCGCGGTGAAGAACAGCCCGAAGCCGAGCGCAATGATGATGGCGTGCAGCGCCACGGCGCGGGCGCGTTCGGCGTCGCCGGCGCCCAGCGCGCGCGCCACCGCCGAGGACACGCCGCCGCCCATCGCGCCGGTCGACATGGTCTGCATCAGCACGACGAAGGGAAAGACCACCGCGTTCGCCGCCAGCGCATCGCGTCCCAGGGTGCCGACGAACACCGTCTCGCACACGACGACGGCCGCCTGCACCAGCACGATCAGCGCATTGGGCGCCGACAGCCGCAGGATGGTGGACATGATCGGCGCATGCAGGATCGCCCGCTCGCGCGACTTCGCCGGAGACAACTGCGCCGCCACCGAAGCCATCTGAGTCACGCGCCGCCCCTTATTGTGTGCATATGCACGTAGCGTTCGCGCGCCGGAGCGTCACGCGAGAAAAGCTGCGGACCGGATTATGCGACGGGGTTGCGCGCGCGGATCAGCCAGCAGGCGGCCGGCAGGAAGACGCCATCTTGCGTCAGGTGCTTTGCCAGGGCCGCGCGCACGGCGTCGGCGGCACGCGCCCGTACCTCCTCGGTCACCTCCGCCAGCAGGCGGCGCAGCGGGCCGAGCTCGACGGCCGAAGCGACGGCCTCGTCGAGACCGCCGCGCGAAAGCGCGACCGTGGCGTCGAGCGGATCGATGGTGATGTCGGCGAAGCCGGCTTGCGTCAGCAGCGCGCGCGGCCGCTGTGGATCGCCGAACGAGAACGGCCCGGGCTCGTCGGGCGATGGCCGCGGCATCTGCGGCAGCAGCGGGCCGGCGGCGGCGAAAGGCACGAAGGCCCAGCCATTGTCCTTGAACGGCCGCCACACCAGGAACACCAGCCGCCCCCCGGGCTTCAACGCACCGCGCAGATGCTGGAAGGCGGCGGCCGGATCGCCGAAGAACATCACGCCGAAGCGCGAGAACAGCAGATCGGCGACGCCCGACTCGAAAGCGTGGGTCGAGGCATCGCCGGCGACGAAGCGCAGGTTGGTCGCCCCGGCCAAGAGCGCGCGGCGTCGCGCTTCGTCCGTCAGGAGGGGAGAGAGATCGCAGCCCAGCACGCTGCCATCCGGCGACGCAGCGCGCGCCAGCGCCAGCGTGGTCGGGCCCGTGCCGCAGCCGATATCGATGATCCGCTCGCCGGGCCGCACCTCGGCGGCGGCGATCGCACGATCGCCCAGCGGCGCCAGCGCCGCCTCGGTGCGCACGGCCCCCTTCAGCCAGGTCTCGCCGCCGGCACCGCTCCAGTAGGCGACCTGTGCGTCGTGCCACGTGCGCGCGGACTCGCCGCTCATCGCGACCTCTACTGCTTCACCGTGGGCGACGGCGGCGCGACCTTGGGCGGCACCGGCGTCGGCGTGGCGCGCGTCGGCTTGTGCTGCGCCGCGACCTGATCGGGCCGGAACGCGACGTCGAGCGCCTCCTTGGGCCCGCTGCAGGGATTGATGCCGCCCTGCATGCGCCAGATCTGCTCGTTGCCGCGGCGATAGAAATGCGACTCGCCGGTGATGCGGCAGGCGGCGCCCTTGTTCATCTTGGCGGCAAAGAACTCAATCTCGCCGTTGACCACGAAGGTGCCCGACGTGATCGAGGTGATCACGCCCTTGATGGTGACGTAGTCTTCCTTGGTGTCGGGCGTCTGACCCTGCTGGCGGCCGCTGATCTTCCACACGCCGCCTTCATCGACGATCTTCAGCGCGCCGCGCTTGTTGCCCCTTACCTTGTCGAGGCGGCGCCAGATCAGGGGATGGTCGCCCATCACCAGCGCGGCTTCCTCGTCCCACAGAATCTCGGTCTTGGCCGGGCCCGCGGCGGGTGCTGGCGGCGGCGGTGCCGCGGCCGTCGGCGCGGCAGGCGGCGGCGGTGCCGGGGCTGGCGCCGGTGTGGTCTGGGTCTGGGCGTGCGCCACGCCCGTCAGCAGGACGGCGGCGACCAGCGAAAGCCTGAGGGAACGCATCGTGGCGAACCGTTTCTTGCAAGAGGGTTCGCCACTATAGCAGAGCGTCCTCTTCAGGCGCGGGCCTCTTTCGCCACAGGCTCGCCCAGGCCGCGCCAGAGGAACAGCGCCGTCGCGCCGAGTGCCAGCACGATCGTCGCCGCCAGGCCGCCCTCGGGGCCCCAGTCGCCGCCGGTCCACAGCTCCAGGCCGTGTGACTGCCAGGCCATGATCGAGCCGCCATCGGGTGGCTCGCCGCTGATCTCCAGGCCCCAGACATTGGCGATCGACCAGTTCCACATCGTGTGCCAGGCGCAACCCGCCCAGATCGAGCCGGTGCGCAGGGACAACAGCGCCACGAACAGCGCGAACAGCACCAGGTTGATCGCCGCCAGCGCGTCGAAGCCGTGATTGCGCGAATGGGCGAGCGCGAAGAGCAAGGTGCTGACACCGATGCCCGCGGCCAGCCCGGCGCGATACGACGTCACGTTCATCAGGAAGCCGCGGTAGAGCGCTTCCTCGCTCGAGGACTGCACCGCGAAGGCCATCAGCATGAACAGGATGCCGGCCAGCGCCATGCCGCCGGTGGTGCCGGGTGCCGCCACACGCGGCTGCAGCTGGCCGCCGATCATCAGCCCGACCATCACCAGCGAGCTCATCAGCAGCGCCAGCACCACGCCGAGCAGCACCATCAGGCCCGAACGGTTGAGCCCCAGGCCGATGGTGTGGAAAGGCCGCCATTCGACCAGGCGGACCCAGAGATAGAGCAGCAGCCAGGCGATGCCGAAGCCGACCAGCATGAAGAACGGCGCCATCCACTTCTCGTAGCTGTGCTCCGAGATGCCCCTGAGCCAGAGGCCGATCGGCTTCGAGGCAATGGGGGTCAGGAACTGCACCAGCCCGCCCCACAGCGCGCCATGCGGCTTGCCGCCGAACGGGTCGGTGAACTGCGCCAGGCCACCGAAGATCAGGATGGCGACGAACGGAGCGATGTACCACGGCGTGACACGACGGGCGCTGCCGACCAATTGAACCAGGCTGTTCGCGCGCGACAGGTCGGTCCTGAACATTCTCCCCCCAATGGCCTTGCCACCTTCGCCCCGGCCGACATGGTGCCCCGAGCCCGGCCCCTCCGGCAAGCGAACGCTCGCCCACTTATACGATTGACAGGGCAGCCCCGATCATGGGAGCGCCGCGACCATGTCACGCAGGCGAGAGATCCTTTCCGCGGCGACGGCCCGGCGCATTGCCCTGGCCGCGCAGGGTTTTGCCGAACCGCGCCCGCAAGGCCCGGTCGGCGTACGCCAGATCCGCCGGCTGATCGATCGGCTGGGCCTGCTGCAGATCGATTCGGTCAACGTGCTGGTACGCGCCCATTACCTGCCGCTGTTCTCGCGGCTGGGGCCTTACGACACGGCCCTGCTCGACCGGCTGGCCTGGGGCGGCCGCAAGCGCACGTTGTTCGAGTATTGGGGCCACGAGGCCTCGCTGCTGCCGCTGGCGAGCCAACCGTTGATGCGCTGGCGCATGGCACGCGCCGTCGCGGGCAGCTCCGGCTTCAAGACCTGGATGATGCGCTATGGCAAGGAGCGGCGTGCCTTCATCGAGTCCGTGGGCAAGGAGATCGAGGCGCGCGGTCCGCTCTCTGCCGCCGACCTCACCGACGGCGGCAAGGGTGCCGGCAAATGGTGGGGCTGGAGCGAAGGCAAGCAGGCGCTGGAATGGCTGTTCATCGCCGGCCAGGTCACGACCGCCGGCCGACGCGGCGCCTTCGAGCGCGTCTACGACATTACCGAGCGCGTGATCCCGGCGGATGTGCTGATGCTGCCGACGCCCGATGACGCCGAGGCGCAGCGCCGCCTGCTGCTCATCGCCGCCGGCGCGCTGGGCATCGCCACCGAGTACGACCTGCGCGACTATTTCCGGCTGCCTCCCGACGACACCAAGGCGCGCCTCGCCGAGCTGGTCGAGGCCGGCGCGCTGCTGCCGGTGAAGGTCGAGGGCTGGTCACACGGCGCCTATCTCGACCCGCAGGCGCATTTCGCGCGCAGGATCGAAGCGCGCGCCCTGCTCGTGCCCTTCGACCCGCTGGTCTGGGAACGCGATCGCGCCGAGCGCCTGTTCGGCTTCCGCTACCGCATCGAGATCTACACGCCGGTCGAGAAGCGCCAGTTCGGCTACTACGTGCTGCCCTTCCTGCTCGGCGACCGCCTGGTCGCG
>CAYNOF010001158.1:0-2925 GCA_964398335.1 uncultured Rhizobiaceae bacterium | reverse complement strand
GTGATGCAGGCATAGCCGTGCAGCAGCGCCATCGCCGTGCTGGCGAGGATCGCGGCGAGCACGGCGAGCCAGGCCGAGTCCGTGACCGCGGCCACCGTGCCGGCAGCGAAGGCGGCCATCAGCATCTTGCCCTCGAGACCGACATCAATGATGCCGCTGCGCTCCGAGAACAGCCCGCCCATGGCGCAGAGGATCAGCGGCGTGGCCACGCGCAGGGTCGCCGCCAGGGTCAGCACGAGCAGGTCGAAGCTCTCGCTCATGCCCGTCGCACCCGCGCCAGCAGCGCCTGCAGCCACGGCCGCGGCAGGTTGGCCAGCGCGCCGGAGAACAGGATCACCAGGCCCTGGATGACCACGACCATCTCGCGGGTCATCGCCGGAATCTCGAAGGCGAGTTCGGCGCCGCCCTGCTGCAGGGCGCCGAACAGCAATGCGGCGAGCGCGATGCCCAGCGGATGATTGCGGCCCATCAGCGACACGGCGATGCCGGCGAAGCCGTAGCCGGCGGTGAAGTCGAGCACCAGACGCTGATGCACGCCCAGGATCTCATTGACGCCCACGAAGCCGGCCAATGCGCCCGACAGGCACATCGCGATCATGGTGAGCTTCTTCAGGTCGCTGCCGGCATAGGTCGCGGCGTCGGGGTTGTGGCCCATGGTGCGCAGCGCGTAGCCCCAGGGCGTGTGCCACAGGAAGGCCCAGACGCCGACGCAGCACAGCACCGCCAGCACGATCGACAGGTTCAGCGCCGATTGCGCGACGGTGATGCCGATCGCCGCCAGTATCTCGTGCACCGCCGGCATCCTGGCGCCCTCGAAGCCGCGGCTCTGCGGCGTCATCGAGCCGGGCGCGATCAGCACGTTGACCATCAGATAGACCATCAGCGCCGCGGCGACGAAGTTGAACATGATGGTGGTGATGACGATGTGGCTGCCGCGATGCGCCTGCAGCCAGGCCGGCACCGCCGCCCAGGCCGCGCCGAAGGTGGCCGCGGCGAGGATCGCCAGCGGCACCAGCACGATGCCGGGCAGGAGCCGATCGAGCGCCAGCACGCAGAGACCCGCACCGAGGCCGCCGATATAGGCCTGCCCCTCGCCGCCGATATTGAACAGCCCGGCATGGAAGGCCACGGCCACCGCCAGGCCGGTGAAAGCGAAGTTGGTGGCGTAATACAGCGTGTAGCCGATCGCCTCCGACGAGCCCAGCGCACCCACCACGAGCAGGTTGAGCGCACGCAGCGGATCGACACCGATCGCCGTCACGATGATGCCCACGGTGCTCAGCGCCAGCGCGACATTGACCAGCGGCAACAGGCCGATCTCCGCCCAGGGCGGCAGGGCACGGCGCGGCGCCGTGCTCATGGTCCACCGTCACCCTGCGCGGAGCGGAGCGAAGTCGAAGGGCCTTCTCTCCACGCCGCCGGCCGGTATCGTTGATGCAAGGTCCTTCGACTATGCAAAGAGGCGGCGCAGACGCCGCGCCCGACCTGCGGCGCTCCGCTCAGGACGACGGTGTGTGGGCTACGCATGCGCGTTGGCCATCATCAGGCCGAGCGTGCGTTCGTCGGCCTTGGCCGCCGGCAGCTCGCCGACGATGCGTCCGCCGAACATCACGACGATGCGGTCGGACAGCGACAGGATCTCGTCGAGCTCGACCGAGACCACCAGCACGGCGCAGCCGGCGTCGCGCGCCGCCACGAGCTGGCGATGGATGAACTCGATGGCGCCGATGTCGACGCCGCGCGTCGGCTGGCCGACCAGCAGGATGCGCGGCGCGCGGTCCATCTCGCGCGCCAGCACCAGCTTCTGCTGGTTGCCGCCGGAGAAGCTGCCGGAGCGCAAGGCCGGGATCGGCGGGCGCACGTCGAAGCGCTCCATCAACAGGCCGCAATGCGCCGTGGTCGCGGCGTGATCGAGCAGGCCGCGGCGCGTGAAGGGCTTCAGCCTGTGATAGCCGAGGATCGACGTCTCGGCGGCACGGAAGGGCGCCACCATGCCCTGGCGCTGGCGATCCTCCGGCACGTGGCACAGGCCCAGCGCGCGCATCTCGGCCGGATCGGTGGGATGGCCCGCATCGATGACGCGGCCGCGCACCTGCAAGCGGCCGCCGGATGGCGCGCGGATGCCGGCGAGGATCTGCAGCAGCTCGGTCTGGCCGTTGCCCGAGACGCCCGCGATGCCGACGATCTCGCCGGCGCGCAGCTCCAGGTCGATGCCGTCGAGCAGCTTCACGCCGCGCGCATCGGTGAGGCCGAGCTTCTCCGCCTTCAGCAGCACCTCGCCGGTCGCGACGGCGTCCTTGTCGAGCGTCAGGCGCACCTTGCGGCCGACCATCAGCTCGGCGAGCTCCTCGGGGCTGGTGTCCGCCGTGCGGCGCTCGGCCACCACCTCGCCCTGGCGCATGACATAGACCGTGTCGGTCGCGGCCATGATCTCGCGCAGCTTGTGGGTGATCAGCAGCACGGTGACGCCGCGTTCCTTCAAGGTCGCCAGGATGCGGAAGAGCTGGTCGGTCTCCTGCGGCGTCAGCACGGCGCTGGGCTCGTCGAGGATCAGCACGCGCGCGCCGCGGAACAGCACCTTGAGGATCTCGACGCGCTGCTGCTCGCCCACCGACAGATCGCCGACGACCGCGTCGGGATCGACGCTCAGCCCGTACTCGCTGGCCAGCCGCGCCAGCTCGGCGCGTGCCGCGGCCAGCCCGCGCCGCAGCACCGCGCCGCCCTCCGCGCCCAGCACCAGATTCTCCAGCACGGTGAAGGGCGCGACCAGCATGAAGTGCTGGTGGACCATGCCGATGCCGCGGGCGATGGCGTCGGCCGGCCCCCGCACGCGCACCTGATGGCCATCGATCAGGATCTCGCCGGCGTCGGCCTCGTAGAGGCCGTAGAGGATGCTCATCAGGGTCGATTTGCCGGCACCGTTCT
>CAYNOF010001157.1:0-1673 GCA_964398335.1 uncultured Rhizobiaceae bacterium | reverse complement strand
CCGATGGCGGCATCATGATCACCGGCTCGCACAACCCGCCGGACTACAACGGCTTCAAGATGATGTTCGGCAAGAAGCCGTTCTACGGCGCCGACATCCAGAAGCTGGGCGCGCTGTCCAAGGCGGGCGACGTCGAGACCGGCGCCGGCTCGCTCGCCGAGCGGCCGGTCAAGGACGCCTATGTCGCGCGCGTGCTGCGCGACTTCCGCCCCGGCCGCCCGCTGAAGGTGGTGTGGGACACCGGCCACGGCGCGATGGGCATGGTGATCCGCGACATCGTCTCCAAGCTGCCGGGCGAGCACACCGTGCTGTTCGAGCGCGTCGACGGCAGCTTCCCGGCGCATCATCCCGATCCCACGGTCGAGAAGAACCTGCTCGACCTGCGTGCCGCCGTGAAGGAGAAGGGTGCCGATGTCGGCATCGCCTTCGACGGCGACGGCGACCGCATCGGCGCGCTGGACGGGCAGGGCCGCATCCTGTGGGGCGACCAGCTGCTGGCGATCTGGGCGCGCGACGTGCTGAAGGAGAAGCCGGGCTCGACCATCATCGCCGACGTCAAGGCGAGCCAGGTGCTGTTCGACGAGGTCGCCGCCGCCGGCGGCAAGCCGCTGATGTGGAAGACCGGCCACTCGCTGCTGAAGGTGAAGATGGCCGAGGAGAAGTCGCCGCTGGCCGGCGAGATGAGCGGCCACGTCTTCTTCGCCGACCGCTGGTACGGCTTCGACGATGCGATGTATGCCGGCATCCGCCTGCTCAACATCGTCGGCGGTTCATCGGATACCCTGGCGGCGATGCGCGATCGCCTGCCGCAGCCGGTCAATACGCCGGAGCTGCGCTTCGACTGTGCCGAGGACCGCAAGTTCAAGGTCGTCGAGGAGGTCAAGGAGCGGCTGAAGAAGGCCAAGGCCGACGTCAACGACGTCGACGGCGTGCGTGTCTCGACCGGCGACGGCTGGTGGCTGCTGCGCGCGTCCAATACCCAGGCCGTGCTGGTGGCGCGCTGCGAGGCCAGGGACCAGTCCGGGCTCGACCGGCTGATGGCCGAGCTCAAGGCGGCGCTGTCGGCCAGCGGCGTGGTGATGCCGGACGAGCCCGCCGCCGGCCACTGATGCGCTTCTTCTTCTACGGCACCCTGCGCGATCGCGACCTGCTGTCGCTCGTGCTGGGCCGCCCGGTCGCGCGCGATGCGCTGAAGCCCGCCGTATTGCGCGACTGGCGCCGCCATCCGGCGCGCGGCAAGACCTATCCCATCCTGCTGCGCGAACGCGGGGCTGCGACCGAAGGCGATGTGCTCGACGGCGTGTCGGCCGGCGAGCAGCGCCGCCTGGCGATCTACGAGGGCGAGGGCTACGACCTCATCCGGGTCTTCGCGACCATCGGCGGCGGCGACACGCCGCTCGGCATGATGATGTTCGCGCCCTCGGGCAAGGCGCCGCCGGCCCTCGACGGCGACTGGTCGCTGGAGGAATGGCGCGCCAGGCACAAGGCGCGTGCGCTCGAGGTTGTGCGCGAGAACGCCGGGAGGCTCGGCTTCTAGTTCTGCGCGATGCCCAGGCCGAGATTGATCGGCGCGCAGGCGACGTGCGCCTGCTCCAGGCGCTTGCAGCTCTTGATGGCACGCTGCTCGTCCAGATTGGTCAGCCGGACGCGATGCGCCATCTTGCCGTTGGCCG
>CAYNOF010001156.1:0-1477 GCA_964398335.1 uncultured Rhizobiaceae bacterium | reverse complement strand
GTATTGAACGTCGGTTGCCGACCAGAAATAATCGGTATGGTCGTCGGGAGCGAGGAACACACGCTTTTGCGCTGCCAGGTGAACAGGTAAAACAATTCCAGCCAGAATCAGTAACAGAAGACCAACCACACGAGACTTCATAGCGACCTTTCGAGCAACTGCCGGTTACGTGTTGTGAAGGAATGAGAAGCTTTTAGCCAGTCGAGCCGCGATGGCGCTCAAATTCCGGCGCCTATAGAAAGTGGCGGGCTATCCCTTACATAGGCCCGCAGGCCAGGTAACCGGTCAAATTCCCAATGGGTATTACTCCAGTAATAAACCAAACAAAATAAAAGATTAGTATGGTATTGCGGCAGGCGGGCTCTTCCTGGTTCACGCGCCAGTTAGTTTCCGCGCCCGTGCGTCCCAAGCGCGGAAGGGCAACCTGAAGCCATACTGTGCTTGCTATCGGAATGAGTAACGGGTAGCAGTCTTTCAGCAGCGTTCTTTCCTTTCCGCCGCAACATGAGATAAGACGCGAAGGAGGTAAGAGAGGTTGCTATGTGTGGCTGCTTAATTAAAAATATTGGAATTTGGTTGCACATTCAGGAATGTGTATAGCTATCGGAAGGATTAACTCGATGGTCAAAGAACTAGATGGTTAAAGAACTAAACGAGGAAGAGGCGGGACGGTATGCAAGTTCAGGGAGCGATACCGACCGCCAGATTCGAGTAACCGCTTTCCGCACCCGTTGAATCTACGGAGGTAGCAACGTACCAGTGGGAGCTGTTCGCCACGAGATTCGTATCGAGATAGTTGAGTTGAGATGAGGGCACGGTCGCAATGGGAAGGAATGGTCCTTGCGCCTGCAGAGCGCGGTAGATGCGGTACGAGGCCACGTCCCCACTTACTGCCGACCATGACAGATAAGCTCCCACCACGGTGATGTTGGTGGAAGCGCTTATCGTGGTATCGGCGCTACTGGTTGCCGTGATTATGTATGTGCCGGGCACGGCAGGCGCGGTGTAAAGACCGGCGGCGCTGATAGTGCCTCCAGAAGCCGACCATGAGACTGCGGTGTTGGTTCCACCGGGCACATTCGCCGCGAACTGTAGGGTCCCATTCGCGACAACACTGCGCGACATTGGCGAAAGTTGCAATTCAACACCGGGAACTGGAGCCGAGCCGGGGACAGTCACCGTTGCGGCTGCGATCTTCGATGGATCCGCCACGCTCGTAGCGCGTACCTGATAAACCCCCGGGGTGTTCGGGGCAACGTAGAGTCCACTGGCGGATACGGCTCCTCCCGTGGTGGACCATGTGACCCCCGGATCAACTACGCCCAGCACCTGGGATGTGAATAACTGACTTGCTCCCGGCTGAATCGTAATGGTGGAGGGGAACACCGAAATCGAAATCTGGTTAACCTGCGGCACGACCGAGAAGTTACAGACTGTATGACGGCTGTCGTATACGTTCAGGTACGACAGGCTGTTG
>CAYNOF010001155.1:0-4867 GCA_964398335.1 uncultured Rhizobiaceae bacterium | reverse complement strand
CCTTGACGCGCGCGCCGCCCAGCGCGGCCGCATCGGCCTGCTGCTGGACCCGTCGCTTCTCGATGTACCAGGCGCTGGTGTCGACGCCGACGCCCAGGGCGCCGACGAAAACCGGGGTGGCGAACGCCACCAGGGTCGTGGTGCCTGCCGTCGTGTCGCGCAACAACCGGCGCCAGAAGCCGGCCGCACGCTGGACGCGGCGGACCACCGCAAGGGATCGGACCAACATGTATAGCCCCCAATTCAGGCCCTGATGCCGGCCTTGGCGACCGGGTCCCCGTCGATCACGAACAGCCCGGCAGCACATGGATGGCGGCCTTTGGCGATTGCGTTCCTGATGGAGGACAGGCAGCCGAGGCTGCCCAAACAGGTAATATCCGTGGTTAAAATGCCTATCTTTGAAATACTTAGACGAAATAAATCATGCAATATCGTGGAGACCCGGAGGCCTCCACGACATGCATGCTACATGATTTATACGTCTAACTCAAGATAGGGCTTTATTGGCCTGAAATCGAAGGACTTTATACCACTATCTCTACTGCAGATTGAAGTTGGGCCTACTCCACGATCCGCAGCTTGGGGTCGCTCGCGCCGGCCACGGTCGAGTTGGCGATCGCCCGGAAGGCCACGAGCATGTCGTCGACCGTGCTGGTCGTATAGGTATAGGTCGTGTCCGTGTCGCTGCTGGCGCAGCTGGTCCGGCGGGCGTCGTTCGCCGAGCCCGACACGCCGTAACCGATGGTGAAGATCTTCACGCCGGCAGCCTTGATCTGCGTGCACAGGCTGTCGAACTGGGTGTTGGCCGTGCCGTTGGCCGACTCGTAGTAGGAGTTCATGTCGAAGTCCGACATGATGACGATGGCCTTGTAGGTGTTCGTCGTGTCATAGGCCGCCGGCGCCGCCGTGCCGGTGAAGATCTGGTTCCACTTCGGCGACAGCGTGTACCACGCCCAGGCGATGCCGAGGTGGCCGGCGGTGCTGCCCGCGGTGGTCATGCCGGTGACCGCCGACTTGAGCGCGTCCTTGTCGGAGCTGAGGGGCACCATCTTCGAGGCCGCGGCCGGCGTCTGGGTGTTCAGGCTCTGGAAGTAGCTCAGGTAGGGCGTGTACGGCGACGTGTTCTTCTTGGTCTTGAAGTCGCCGAAATAGCCGTAGGCCGAGCTCGGCGGATCGTCCTTGAACTTGTAGTTGCCGGTGCGCTCGACCACGCCGCTCCAGCTTCCCGACAGGCTCTTGTTGGTGACCGTCTGGAAGTAGGTGCTGCCGACGTTCACCGAGTCGGAGAACGGGATCAGCGAGGCGCGCGAGGCGAAGGGCGACTGGCTGCTCGACACGACGACGTCGAGCAGCGCCTTGGCCGCGTCCTGCTGGGCCTCCATCTTGGTGGTGCCCCGGACCTCGGTGTTGCCGGCCATCGAGTTCGACACGTCCATCACGACCGCCACCTCGAGGTTGCGGGTCCGCACGTAGGGCGTGTAGCCGACCGAACGCGCGGTGATCGTGCGCGCCGAGCTGCCGAGCATGAATCGGCTGAACAGCGATGGCAGCTGCTTGGTGACGATCGCCTCCGCCGCGCCGGCCTTGCCGGCATAGGCGCCCGAGGTGGGCGGCGTGTTGACGACGATGCTCGAGCCGCTGCCGGCGACATAGCCGCTGCGGCCCGCATCGCGGATGCCGCCGGCCTGGGCCGACGACGCGCTCTGGCCAGCGGACAGCATGCGCGCGGCACCCAGCGCGGCCGCATCGGCCTGCTGCTGCACCCGCTGCTTTTCCATGTACCAGGCACCGGTATCGATGCCGACGCCCAAGGCGCCGACAAAGACGGGTACGGACAAGGCGACCAACACGGTCGTGGCGCCTGTCTCGTTCTGCCACAGCGACGCTGCGCGATTCCACCGGCCGCGACCGCGTGCATGCGCAGCCACGACCCTCATCATACGGGTCAAGTTCATGTCATCCCCCAGACCAAAGTTTTGCCCCTGGACCCGGGAGGGCCGTACCGAGAAGACAGAACGTGCCGACCGGCGTTTCGCCGCCGCGCTGAAGCCGCTCCACCTTCGACGATCGCCGGACATTTGTTTGTCGTCCGGCCAGAGGAATATCCGTTTACGTCAAAGATTAATTTTGCTGGAAAACTACGCTCCGGTAATGATTTGGCCGACTTTTACAACCCTCGACCCAATCATTGTCCCCTTCACACAGAGAGAAGATACCTCACCTGAAACGTTAAATCAACGTCAATTTCCCGCTTAATTCAAAAAGCTACGCTTCTAAAGCGCTGAAAAGCGGTAAGAAATGGCGCCAATGGATTTAACGATAAATTCAAGAATGGCATCTAACCCATTCTTCCCAAAGACAGAAGGCCGCCCCTGAGCAGGGCGGCCTGGTGCATGGCATCCGCTGTTGTTGCCGGGGTCTACTCGACCAGCTTGACTACCAGATCGCTGGCGCCATTGACGGTCTGCACCGCAACTTGCTGGAAAGCCGCGACCAGGTCATCGACCGTGGTCGTCGTATAGGTGTAGGTGGCGCCGTCGGAGCCGGTCGGGCTGGCGCAATTGATGCGGCGGTTGTTGTTCGAGGTGCCCGACGTGTTGTAGCCGACGGTGAAGATCTTCACGCCGGTGGCCTTGACCGCCGTGCACAGCGCCTCGAACTGCGCGTTGGCCGTGCCGTTGGCCGACTCGTAGTAGCTGTTGAAGTCGAAATCCGAGAGGATGACGATCGCCTTGTAGGTCTGGTCGCTGTCATAGGCGTTGGCCAGGTTCGAGCCGGTGAAGACCGTGTTCCACTTCGGCGACAGCATGTACCAGGCCCAGGCCAGGCCGAGATGCGCCGCGGTCGTGCCGTTCGACGTCAGCCCGTTGATGTCACTCTGCAGATCGGCCTTGTTGCTCGACAGCGGCTGGATGGTGTTGGCCGAGCCGGGTGTCTGCGAGGTGAGCCCCTCGACATAGCTGGCGTAGTCGCCATACGCGGTCGTGTGCTTGGTCTTGAAGTCGCCGAAGTACTTGGTGGTGGAGTTCGGCAGATCGTCGAGGAACTTGTAGGTGCCGGGACGCTCGACGACGCCGCTCCAGCTGCCCGACAGCGACTTGTTCGTCGCGGCCCTGAAGTAGGTGCTGCCGACGTTGACCGAGGAGGAGAACGGCGCCAGCGCCACGCGCGAGGTGTAGGTCGACTGGTTGGCCTGGATCACCGTGTTGATCAGGCTGACGGCCGCGCTCTGCTGCGCCTCCATCTTGGTCACGCCCCAGGTCTCCGTGTTCTGCGCCATCGACGAGGACACGTCGAGCACCAGCGCCACCTCGATGTTGCGCTTCTGCACCGGCGGCGTGTAGGCGACGGCGCGGCCGCGCACCGTGCGCGCCGTGGAGCCCAGGATATAGCTGCTGAACAGCGACGGCAGGTTGCGGACGACGATGACCTCGACCGCACCGGCCTTGCCGGCATAGGCGCCGGAGGTCGGCGGCGAGTTGACGACGATGCTGGCGCCCGTGGCGGCGGTATAGCCGTTGCGCGCCGCGTCGCGGTTGGCGACGGTCTGCGCCGTCGAGACGCTCTGGCCGGTCGACAGCACGCGCGCCCCGCCCAGTGCGGCGGCGTCGGCGATCTGCTGCACGCGGCGCTTTTCCATGTACCAGGCACCCGTGTCGACGCCGACGCCGAGCGCGCCGACGACAACCGGGGCCGAGAGCGCGATCATGATCGTGGTACTGCCGCGA
Organism: uncultured Rhizobiaceae bacterium; assembly: GCA_964398335.1. Taxonomy (GTDB): domain Bacteria; phylum Pseudomonadota; class Alphaproteobacteria; order Reyranellales; family Reyranellaceae; genus JAFAZJ01. The sequence goes on along the minus strand of CAYNOF010001155.1, from coordinate 1,139 downwards.
TCGTCGGTCCGCAGCAGGTGGAGCACCCAGGCGCTGGCATCGCGGCAGGGGTTGACGATGTATGAATGAAATATGCGCTTGAGCTGAAACATGGCTGCCTGTGACGAATATGGCAGCACGACTACATGGACCCGGCCTCAGCCGCCATCGCAACACGGTCCATTCCGGAGCAGTGACGCGTCAGTCGCACACCGCGCGCAGGGCCTGCCACTCGCGCGCCGTCATCGCCGGCGCCCCCGTCGGCGGCCGCTTCGTCGCCTCGATGCGCTCGTTGGTCGGCGGGTGGGTGGAGAACACACCCATCTGCTGCGCGCCGTCCTTGCCGCCCTGCTCGTCGAGGATCTTGCCGAAGAACCGCGCCAGGCCGTCGGCGCGCATGCCCGTCGCATCGAGCAGCTGCAGCGCCGTCTGGTCGGCCTCGCGCTCGGCGTCGCGGCTGTGGCGCAGCGCCAGCAGCAGGCCGCCGGCATCGGCGACCGTGCCGACGTCGGAGGAGAAGCCGCCGACCACCAGCTTGGTGACCAGGCCGAAGCCATAGGCGCGCAAGAGCGCCTTGACCGAGTGGCGGTGCACGATGTGGCCCATCTCGTGCGCCATCACGCCGGCGAGCTCCTCCGGCCCGTCGGCGCGCTCGATCAGGCCCGCCATCACCACCATGTAGCCGCCGGGCGCGGCGAAGGCGTTGACGACGCGCCGCTTGCGCTCGCGGCCACCGACATTCGTGGTGTCGTACATGTCGATGATGCGCACCGTGACCTTCTGCGGGTGGCCCGAGGCCACCTGGAAGCGGTCGACCAGGCGCTGCAGGGCGGCCACGCCATCGGCCTTATCGCAGACCAGCTAATCGCCCTGGATGGCGTCGACGACGGCGGCGCCCTTGCGCCGCTCCATGGAATACGGCACGAAGGGCGCCACCGCGTCGGGCGCCCGCTCGATCAGCACCGCCATGGTGCCGACGGTCAGCGCCAGCGCCGCCACCAGCGCGCCCAGCACCGGCAGGACGCGCGCGCGGCGTGGCGCGGCGCGGCTCATGTTGGGGCCCAAAGCCGCCAGCGCCTCGCGATAGCCGAGATCCTCGACCGCCAGCCGCGCGCCGGGCTGGCGCGGACAGACCATCAGCGCATGCGGCTCCTGCCAGG
>CAYNOF010001154.1:0-10757 GCA_964398335.1 uncultured Rhizobiaceae bacterium | reverse complement strand
CTAGACCGGCTTCTCGCCGCGCAGCAGCGTGCGCAGCATGACGCGCGGCTCGCCGGGTGGGTAGTCGACATCGACGCGGTGCATCAGGCAGCGATTGTCCCAGACCACCGCGTCGCCCACCGTCCAGCGATGGCCGTGATGGAAGCGCGGCTGCCTGGCGAAAGCGTAGAGCTCGTCGAGCAGCGCATCGCTTTCGGCGCGCTCCATGCCCTCGATGCGATCGAGGCGATTGGAGTTCACGTAGAGCGCCCTGCGGCCGGTTTGAGGATGCGTCCGCACCATCGGATGCACGACATCGGGCGTCTCGGCGATTTCCTGGGCGGTGCGCGGGGACGGCCGATTGCGGGCGCGCGGCGTGTCGTAGCCGTGCACGCCCATGCGGCCATCGATCCTGCGCTTGATCGCGTCGGGCAGCGCCTCGTAGACGCCGTACATGTCGCAGAACCAGGTCATCCCACCACGGCTGGGGATCTCGTGCGCGTGCAGCACCGTGCCGCGTGCCGGGATCGCCATGTAGGAATCGTCGGTGTGCCAGTCCTCGGCGCGGATCGCGGTCTTGTCGGTGCCGCCGTCGGGCTTCAACGTGCTTTCCATGCGCGAGACCTCGGGCATGTCGCCGACGTGCTTGTAACGCAGCAGCTGCGGCACGACCTCGCCGAAGATCGCGCTGAAGTCGCGCATCTGCGGTGGCGTCATCGGCGCTCCCGGCACCACCAGCAGCTGGTGGTCGAGGAACGCCTGCATCAAGGTGGCGCGTGTTGCCGCGTCGGCCGGCATCGAGCGGTCGAGTCCCTCGATGCGCGCGCCGAACGGGCCGCCCAGCTTGATCACGCGCAGGCGGTCGGCCTGGCTCATCACGGTGTCGGGCATGGCGGGTCCTCCGGATTCGTTGGACCCAGTATAGCGCCCTAGTTGGTCTTGCGCCTCTGGTGCGCCCGGCGCGCCAGCATGTTCAGGATCTCGACCAGCACCGAGAAGGCCATGGCGGCGTAGATGTAGCCCTTCGGCACATGCGCGCCGAAGCCGTCGGCGATCAACGTCATGCCGATCATCAGCAGGAAGGCCAGCGCCAGCATCACCAGGGTCGGGTTCTTCTCCATGAAGCGCGACAGCGGGTCGGAGGCCACCAGCATCACGCCGACGGTGACGATCACGGCGATCACCATGATCGGCACGTGCGGCGTCATGCCGACGGCGGTGATGATGCTGTCGATCGAGAACACCAGGTCGAGGACCAGGATCTGCACGATCGCCGCGCCGAAGCCCATCGTCTTCGTCGCGCCCTCGAACATGTCGGGGCCGTGATCGGGATCGACGTGATGGTGGATCTCCTTGGTCGCCTTCCACACCAGGAACAGGCCGCCGGCGATCAGGATGATGTCGCGCCACGACAGGCCGTGGCTCAGCACGGTGACGATCGGCTCCTTGAGCTGCACGATCAGCGCCACGGTGGCCAGCAGGCCCAGGCGCATGATCAGCGCCAGGCCCAGCCCGATGCGCCGCGCGCCCTTGCGCTGCGCCTGCGGCAGCTTGTTGGTCAGGATCGAGATGAAGATCAGGTTGTCGATGCCGAGCACGATCTCGAGCGCGATCAGGGTCGCGAGCGCCGCCCAGACCGCAGGATCGGCGAACAGCGTGGGGAGGTCGGCGAACATCGGCGGGGCTCCGGAGACGGGCGACGGAGCCCCAGCACATGACGATTCGTCAGGTTGCCGTCAACCACGCTGTGGTGACGGCTGCCTGAATCGCTACTTGAACGTCGAGATCGACGTCTCCTTCGAGGTGATGAACTCCAGCAGCGCCGGCTTGCCCTGCTTGGTCTGCTCGATGCCGCGCTTGATGGCGGCGGCGATCTCCGAGGTCTTGGTGACGCGCTCGCCGTAGCCGCCGAAGGCGCGCGCCATGGCGGCGTAGTCGCCGGAGATGTCGGTCGAGCGGTACTTCTCGGTCGAGACCTTCATCACCGCCAGCTCGATCGCCATCGAGAAGTTGTTGAGCAGGATCGACAGGATCGGAATGCGCTCGCGCACCGCGGTCTCGAAATCCATGCCGGTGAAGCCGATGGCGGCGTCGCCCCAGACGTTGATGCAGAGCTTGTCGGGCATGGCGAGCTTGGCGCCCATCGCCAGGCCCAGGCCGTAGCCGAGCTGGGTGGTCTTGCCCCAGCCGATATAGGTGTGCGGCGCGGTCGGCTTCCAGAACGGCGAGAGCTGGTCGCGCGGGCTGCCGGCGTCGTGGGTGATGATGGTGTTGGCGACGTCGACGGTCTTCTGCAGCTCCCACAGCACGCGGTACGGGTTCAGCGGCTCGTCGTTCGACTCGAGCTTGGGCAGCCAGGCCTTGAGCCACTCCGCATGCACGGCGGCGATCTGCTTGGCAACCGCCGTCGGGTCCTTCTTGGTCGCGCCGGCGGCCTTGCAGGCATCGATCACCGCTCGCAGCGTGAGCTGCGCATCGCCGATCAGGCCGTACTGCACGCGCACGTCCTTGTTGAGATGGTCAGGGTCGAGCGTGGCCTGGATGATCGTCTTGCCCTTGGGCATCGAGACGCCGAAGTTCGTCTCGGTGAAGCTGCAGCCGATGCCGAAGATCACGTCGGACTCGGCGAGGAACTGGTGCACCGCCTTGGGCATGGCGCGACCGCCCGAGCCCAGCGCCAGCGGATGCGTCTCGTCGAAGCAGCTCTTGCCCTCGAGGCTGGTGCAGACCGGGATCGCCAGCAGCTCGGCCAGCTCCTTCAGCTCGGCATAGGCGTTGGCCCAGTGCACGCCCTGGCCGGCATAGATCACCGGCTTCTGCGCGCCCATCAGCACCTTGGCGACCTGCTTCACCGCTTCCGGATCGGGACCGCTGCGCGTCGAGAGGACCGGCGTGTAGTCGATCGGCTCCGGCACCTCCTCGGCGAAGGTGTCGGTCGGCACCTCGATCACGACGGGACCGCCGCGGCCGTTGCGCAGCAGCGAGAAGGCACGGCGCATGATGTTGGGCACCTCGGCCCCTGACGTGACCGGCTCCGAGTGCTTGGAGACCTGGGCCATGGCGATGGCCGAATTGAAGTTCGGCGGGATATGCGCGATGCGCCGCGCGTAGCCCATGGGCATCACCAGCACCGGCACCGATTCGCCGAAGCACTGCGCCACCGCACCGTAGGCGTTCTCGGCGCCCGGGCCGTGCTGCATGCAGAACACGCCCATCTTCTTGCCGCGCGTCAGGCGCGAGATGGCATCGGCCATGTGCAGGCCGATGCGCTCCTGGCGCACGATGATGGGGCGGATGTCGAGATGGGCGGCGAGCTCGAGGATATGGTTCACCGGATAGCCGATGATGATCTCGACGCCTTCGCGCTTCAGGATCTCGGAAATCGCCAGACCGACTTTCATGACCGTTCCTCCCCGGTTCAGCACACCCTCATGCTGAGGAGGCCGCAAAGCGGCCGTCTCGAAGCATGGGCAACACACCCGTGTGCAGCCCACCCTTCGAGACGCGCCCTGCGGGCGCTCCTCAGGGTGAGGCCGATGCCCTTGTTACGGGGACGATCATGGCGGCCCCGAAGGGCTGGAGTCCATCGGCTGGGCTATGCGCCTCAGGACTTGCCGGTTCGCGGCTTGAAGAGGGCACCGATCTCGCCGACCAGGCCCTTGCGGAAGGCCATGACGATGATCACGAAGATCACGCCCTGGATCACCTGCACCCATTCGCCGGCGCTGGCGAGGTAGTTCTGCATGGTGACGATGACGAAGCCGCCGACGACCGGGCCGGTCAGCGTGCCCAGCCCGCCGACCAGCGCCATCAGCACCACCTCGCCCGACATCGCCGCCGACACGTCGGTGAGCGTCGCGAATTGCAGCACCATGGCCTTGGTCGAGCCGGCCAGTCCGGCGAGCCCGGCGGACAGCACGAAGGCCAGCCACTTGTAGAGCGTGGCGTTGTAGCCCAGCGACTGCGCCCGGGCCTCGTTCTCACGGATCGCCTTGAGCACCTGGCCGAAGGGCGAATGCACGATGCGATAGATCGCGGCGAAACCGAACAGGAAGATCGCCAGCACCACGTAGTACAGGGTGCGGTCGCTGGTGATGTCGATCAGGCCGCCCAGCAGGGGCCGGCGCGGAATGCCCTGCAGACCGTCCTCGCCATGGGTGAACGGCACCTGGACACAGAAGAAGTAGATCATCTGGCTGAACGCCAGGGTGATCATCGCGAAGTAGATGCCCTGGCGGCGGATCGCCAGCGCGCCGGTAACGGCACCCAGCGCGGCGGCGCCCAGCACGCCGGTCAGCAGGCCGAGCTCCGGCGGCCAGCCCCATTCCTTGACGACGTGGCCGTAGAAATAGGCCGCCATGCCGAAGAACATCGCGTGGCCGAAGCTCATCAGGCCGGCATAGCCCAGCAGCAGGTTGAAGGCGCAGGCGAACAGCGCGAAGCACAGCGCCGTCATGAGGAACACCGGATAGGCGACCCACGGCGCCGCCAGCGCGGCGGCGAGCAGCAGGGCGATGATGATTCGGTTGTTGATCATTTCGCCTGCCCGAACAGACCCGCCGGCTTGATCAGCAGGACGACGGCCATGATGACGAAGATCACCGTGCTCGAGGCCTGCGGATAGAACACCTTGGTCAGGCCCTCGACCAGCCCGAGTCCGAAGCCGGTGACGATCGAGCCCATGATCGAGCCCATGCCGCCGATGACGACGACGGCGAAGACGATCAGCACCAGGTTCTGACCCATCAGCGGCGAGACCTGGTAGATCGGCGCCGCCATCACGCCGGCCAGCGCCGCCAGCCCGACGCCCAGCCCGTAGGTGAGCGTGATCAGCTTGGGCACGTTGATGCCGAAGGCCTGCACCAGGGTCGGGTTCTCGGTCGCGGCGCGCAGATAGCCGCCCAATCGCGTTCGTTCGATCGCGTACCAGGTGGCAAGGCAGACCACGAGCGCGAAGACCACCACGAAGGCGCGGTAGGTCGGCAGGAACATGAAGCCGAGATTGTAGCCGCCCGGAATCGGGTTGGGATAAGGCTGCCCCGACGAACCCCATTTGTACTGAAAGACACCCTCGATCACGAGCGCCAGGCCGAAGGTCAGCAGGAAGCCGTAGAGGTGATCGAGATGGTAGAGCCGCTTGAGCAGCAGCCGCTCGAGCACAACACCGAACAGGCCGACGATGATCGGCGACAGCACCAGCGCGATCCAGAACGGCACATTCAGCACCGTCAGCAACAGCCACGCCGCGAAGGCGCCCAGCATGTACTGCGCGCCGTGCGTGAAGTTGATGACATTGAGCATGCCGAAGATCACCGCCAGCCCGAGGCTGAGCATGGCGTAGAAGGCGCCGTTGATCAGGCCGACCAGCAACTGGCCGAACAGCGCCTGCGGGGCAATGCCGAGAAGTTCGAACATCGGCTACACCCCCAGATACGCGTGCAGCTTGTCGAGGCTGCTCTGGACGTTGGCGGCGGTGATCATGTCGATCACCTTGCCATCCTCGACGACGTAGTGACGGTCCGCGATGGTCGCGGCGAAATGGAAGTTCTGCTCGACCAGCAGGATGGTAAAGCCGCGCGACTTCAGCAGGCGAACCGCCTCGCCGATGCGCTGCACGATCACCGGCGCCAGGCCCTCGGTCGGCTCGTCGAGCAGCAGCAGCTTGGCGCCGGTACGCAGGATGCGGCCGATCGCCAGCATCTGCTGCTCGCCGCCCGAGAGCTTGGTGCCCTGGCTGCGACGGCGCTCCTTGAGGTTGGGGAACAGCTCGTAGATCTCGGCCACCGTCATGCCGCCGGATTGCACGACCGGCGGCAGCAGCAGATTCTCCTCGACGTTGAGGCTGGAGAAGATGCCGCGCTCCTCCGGGCAATAGGCGATGCCGGCGCGCGCGACCTGGTTGGACGTCATGCGCACGATCTCGCTGCCGGCGAACTTCACCGAGCCACTGCGCTTGCCGACGATGCCCATCACCGATTTCAGGGTCGTCGTCTTGCCGGCGCCGTTGCGACCCAGCAGGGTCACCAGCTCGCCCTGGCCGATCTCGAAATCGATGCCGTGCAGGATGTGCGATTCGCCGTACCAGGCCTGCAGGCCGGCAACCTTCAGCAGCGGCTCAGGCATGACCGGTCCCGACATAGGCTTCGACGACGGCCGGGTTCTTCGACACCGTGGCGTAGGGCCCTTCGGCCAGCACCTCGCCGCGCGCCAGCACGGTGATCGTGTCGGAGAGATCGGCGACCACCGACATGTTGTGCTCGACCATCAGCACCGTGCGATTCTTCGAGACCTTGCGGATCAGGTCCGAGATGCGCTGGATGTCCTCGTGCCCCAGCCCGGCCATCGGCTCGTCGAGCAGCATCATCTCGGGCTCGAGGGCGAGCGTGGTGGCGATCTCCAGCGCGCGCTTGCGGCCATAGGGCAGTTCGACCGCCGGCAGGTTGGCGAACTCCGACAGGCCCACGGCGTCGATCAGCTCCAGGGCGCGGCCGTTGAGGCTGTCGAGGCTCTTCTCCGAGCGCCAGAAGAAGAACGAGGTGCCGAGCTGGCGCTGCAGCGCCACGCGCACGTTCTCGCGCACCGACAGATGCGGGAACACCGCGGAGATCTGGAACGAGCGCACCAGGCCCATGCGCGCGATGGTCGCAGGCGCGCTGCCGGTGATGTCGATGCCGTTGAAGCGGATGCGCCCGGCGGTGGGCACCAGGAAATGAGTCAGCAGGTTGAAGCAGGTGGTCTTGCCGGCGCCGTTGGGGCCGATCAGGGCGTGAATAGAGTGGCGGCGAATGCTGAGGTTTACCTTGTTGACGGCGTAAAACCCCCGGAACTCCTTGGTGAGTCCTTGCGCCTCGAGAATTATGTTGTCCGCCATTACCACTCCCTGTTCCATCGCCTATAGCATGAACGGTATCGACGCTGTACAGGCCCGCGAAGCGCGCTAGTGTGCGCGCGAGCGCGGCCGGACCGCGACCAGAGGGAGATGAGGAGTATGCTCAACAAATTGTTCGCAGGACTGGCCGCCGCCGGCGTGGCGGTCGGCCTGGCCGCGGCGGCACAGGCGCAGGCGCCGTTCCGCATCGGCGTGATGGAAGGCTTCACCGGCGTCTACGGCGATCTCACCGCGGGCGAGGTCGAGGCCATCCAGATGGCCATCGAGGATGTCGGCGGCAAGGTCCTGGGCCGGCCGATCGAGCTGCTGTCGGCGGATCACCAGACGAAACCAGATGTCGGTGCCGCAATCGCGCGCAAATGGTTCGATGTCGATGACGTCAAAATGATCACCGGCATCGGCACCTCGTCTGTGGCGCTCGCGGTGCGGAAGATTGCCCAGGAAAAGGGCCGCATCGACATCAATACCGGTGCGGCCTCGGCCGATCTCACCGGTCCGGCCTGCTCGCCCACCGGCGCGCACTGGGTTTACGACACCTACGCGCTGGCCAAGGTGACCGGCGGTGCGGTGGTGAAAGATGGCGGCGATTCGTGGTTCTTCATCACCGCCGACTACGCCTTCGGCCATGCGCTGGAGCGTGACGTCACCGCCGTGGTGCAGGCCGCGGGCGGCAAGGTCGTGGGCGGCGTGCGCCATCCGCTGAGCACGCAGGACTTCTCGTCCTTCCTGCTGCAGGCACAGGCGTCGAAGGCCAAGATCATCGGTCTCGCCAACGCCGGCAACGACACCATCAATTCGATCAAGCAGGCCGGCGAGTTCGGCATCGTCAAGGGCGGCCAGCGTCTGGCGGGCCTGCTGGTCTTCTCGACCGACGTGCAGGCACTGACGCTCGAGGTGGCGCAGGGCCTGGTCCTGACCGAGTCCTTCTACTGGGATCTCAACGACGAGACCCGCGCCTGGACCAAGCGCTTCCGCGCCAAGAAGGACAAGCTGCCGAGCATGCTGACCATCGGCGTCTACAGCTCGACCTTGCACTACCTGAGGGCCGTGCAGGCCGCCGGCACCGACGATCCGAAGGCCGTCATGGAGAAGATGCGCGCGATGCCGGTCAACGACGCCATGACCAAGAACGGCAAGCTGCGCGAGGATGGCCGCCTGGTCCGCGACATGTACCTGTTCCAGGTGAAGTCGCCGGCGGAATCGAAGGGCAAGGACGACATCTACAAGCTGCTGGCCACGGTGCCGGGCGACCAGGCCTATCGTCCGCTGGCCGAGGGCAAGTGCCCGTTCGTGAAGACAAACTGATCTGAGCCCATCAACGACGAGGGCCGCCCGGCGCGAACCGGGCGGCCCTTTTCGTTGGTGCGCGGCTCAGGTCATCGGCAGGGCGATGTGCTTCTTGACGGCCGGCCGCTCGGCCAGCCGGTCGTACCAGGCCTTGAGATGCGGCATGGCCGGCAGGTCGTCGCGCCTGAACGGCAGGTGCAGCCAGCGATAGGCCATCACGCCCACGGGAATATCGCCCATGGTGAAGGTCGGGCCGGCGACGAACGGGCGATTGGCGAGATGGCCATCGAGACGCTGCCACAGCGCCGCCGTCGCGACGCGTGCCTTCTCGATCGCGTCGAGGTCGCGCTTCTCCGGCGGCGTGCGGATCAGGCCCCAGAACAGCGTCGTCATGCCGCCCACGACCACGGTGAGCTGCCAGTCCATCCAGCGATCGGCCTCGCCGCGGGCGCGCGGCTCCAGCGGCCACAGCGTGCCGGCGGCATGCGTCGCCGCGAAGTAGCGCACGACGGAGTTCGACTCCCACAGCACGTAGCCGTTGTCGTCGATGGTCGGCACGACGCCGTTGGGATTCATCGATCGATACCACGGCTGGTCGTTGCCGCCGAAGGCGCCGCCGACATCGATGCGGTCATAGGCGAGCCCGCATTCGTCAGCGGCCCACAGCGCCTTCTGCACGTTGCTCGAGTTGGCGCGCCCGTAAATCTTCAGCATGACCTCTCCCCTCTACTCCCGCCGCCACGCGCCATCCCGCAGCAGCAGGCGATAGCTGCTGGTGCGGCGCGTCTTCTGGCGAATCTCCTGGACCGCGATGGCCTGCCCGTCGGCGCTCCAATTCAAAGTGTACTGGATATCGGGATCGTCATCCGGCTGCCACGCGACCTTCTCCTGTGCCACCTGGTCCGGCCCGATCGACACGACGCCCAACTCGCGGCCGTTCATCTGCTCGTCGCGGAAGCCGAAGGCGCGCTTCAGGTCGGCCGACAGCACGGGCTGCGCGGGCAGCGACGTCATCACGCCGGTCGACGGCGGGATCAGCCAGTAGAAGTCGAACTCATTCATGGTCACGTGCACGGCGTAGAGACCGGCCGCCAGCGGCACGTCAATGAGGATATGGAAGCGATCGCCGTCGAACGTGGCCGAGCCGTAGACGCCCTGGTCGAACAGCTTCAGCGTGCGGCCGCCCGTCAGCGCCAGCATCAGCACGCCGCCCGAGCGGCTGGCCCTGAGCGTGCCCGTCGTGCCGAGCCGCTGCAGGCGCCGCGCCTCCTCGGTCCACAGCTGGCGGATGGTGGCCGGAATCGCGCTGGCCTCGATGTTGGATTGCATCTCCTCGGGCGTCGACCAGCCGCTGCGCTCGGCCGCTTCGATGACGGCGTTGGTGCCGGGAGCCGCCGTCGGCGGCCGCCGCACCGTGCTGTCCTGGGCGTCGGCGGCCGTAGCCGCCATCGCGATGCACGCCAGCGTGACAAGCATCGTACCGTACAGGCGCAGGCTGCCCATGACGCTCAGTGCGCCTCGGCCCAGGTGGCGCCGCGACCGACCTCGACGACCAGCGGCACGGCAAGCGTCGCGGCCTTCTCCATCGTCGCCTTGATCACGGCGCTGGCCTCGTCGGCTTCCTCGAGCGGCGCCTCGAAGACCAGCTCGTCGTGCACCTGCAGCAGCATCTGCGTCTTCAGCCCCGCCGCCTTCAGCGCGCCGGGCAGCGCGATCATCGCCCGCTTGATGATGTCGGCAGCACCCCCCTGCAGCGGCGCGTTGATCGCCGCGCGCTCGGAGAAGCCGCGCCGCGCCGGGTTCTTGTCGTTGATCCCCGTGAGATGGATCTTGCGCCCGAACGGCGTCATCACATAGCCGCGCTCGCGGCAGAACTTGCGCGTTCGGTCCATGTAGTCGCGGATGCCGGGATAGCGCTCGAAATAGGCGTCGATGTAGCGCCGCGCCTCGCCCTGTCCGATGCCGAGCTGGGCCGCGAGGCCGAACGCCGACATGCCGTAGATGATGCCGAAATTGATCGCCTTGGCCTGGCGCCGCACCATCGGGTCCATGCCGGCCATCGGTACGCTGAAGACCTCCGACGCGGTGCGCGCGTGGATGTCCTCGCCCCTGGAGAACGACTCCTTCAGAGACTCGATGCCGGCGACATGCGCCAGCAGGCGCAGCTCGATCTGCGAGTAGTCGGCCGAGAGCAGCGTGCAGCCCTTCTCGGCGACGAAGGCCTTGCGGATCTTGCGTCCGTCCTCGGTGCGCACCGGGATGTTCTGCAGGTTGGGATCGGTCGAGGCGAGCCGTCCGGTCGACGCGCCGGTCATGTGATAGGAGGTGTGCACGCGGCCGGTGCGGCGGTCGATCTGCGTCACCAGCGTGTCGGTGTAGGTGCCCTTCAGCTTGGCGAGCTGGCGGTGCTCCATGATCGCCTTGGGCAGGGCATGGCCGGCCGTCGCGAGATCCTCGAGGATGCCGACATCGGTGGCCCAGGCACCGTTCTTGTTGCGCTTGCCGCCGGGCAGCGCGATCATCGCCCGCTTGATGATGTCGGCAGCACCCCCCTGCAGCGGCGCGTTGATCGCCGCGCGCTCGGAGAAGCCGCGCCGCGCCG
>CAYNOF010001153.1:0-1484 GCA_964398335.1 uncultured Rhizobiaceae bacterium | reverse complement strand
GAACCTGCTGCGCCAGTACTGGCCGCGCGATCCGATGATCGAGCTGATGGACGACGAGGCGGCCGATCGCTGGACGGCGAAATGGATCGCCCAGGGCTGCGACTTCAAGCGCGACATCGTGCCCGTGGTGCGCGACTTCTGCCGCCTGAAGCCCTATTGCGGCCCGCCGGTCGGCTTCCAGGAACTCGACGAGCATGTCGCGCGATACCGCGCGCTGCGCGAGGTGGAGGGCGGCTCGGCTCGCCGCGCGGCCTGAGGCGTGCATCGGGCAGGCGAATTCGGCTAGGCTCGCGGCCATCGTTTCACCCGCGTTCGGAAGTTCATCACCATGCGTCGCCGTCAGTTCGCGTCGATTCTCGCCGTCTCGCCGTTCGTCACCGGCCTGCCGGCCCGGGCACAGGCGTGGCCCAGCCGGCTGATCCGCGTGACCGTGCCCTTCGCACCCGGCGGCTCGGGCGACATCACCGCGCGCCTGGTCGGCAAGCACATCGAGGAGGCCACCGGGCAGTCGGTCGTGGTCGAGACCAAGCCCGGCGCCAACGGCATCATCGGCACCGAGTCGGTGAAGAACGCCGCGCCCGACGGCTACACCATCCTCTTGTGCACGACGTCCACCAGCTCCGCCAACGTGGCGATGTTCAAGTCGCTGCCCTACGACCCGGAGAAGGACTTCACGGTGTGCGGCGTGTTTGGCTCGAGCGGCGCCTACCTGCTGGTCAAGCCCGACGCGCCCTACAAGACGCTGCCGGAGTTCGTCGCCCATGCGAAGGCCAATCCCGGCAAGATCTTCTACGGCTACTTCAACGCCTCGAGCCAGGTGCCGGGCGCGCTGCTGCAGCGCATGGCCGGGATCGAGATGACCGGCGTGCCGTACAAGGCGATCGGCAATTGCTTCAACGACATCATGGGCGGCCAGATCCAGGCGATGTTCGTCGACACCACCGCCGGCGATGCCCACGTCAACCAGGGACAGCTGCGGCCACTGGGCATCACGCGGCCGGCACGGTGGGACAAGAAGCCCGACGTGCCGGCGATCGCCGAGTTCTATCCCGGCTTCGAGCTCACCGGCTTCCTCGGCATGGCCCTGCCGGCGGCGACGCCGCGGCCGATCTGCGAACGGCTCAACGCGCTGGTCAACAAGGCGATCCTCTCGCCTGACGTGAAGGACCGGCTGGAGGGCTTCGGCTTCACGCCCAAGGCGATGACACTGGAGGAATGCGACGCCTTCTCGAAATCCGAGCGCGAGAAGTGGAAGCGCTACGTCGAGATCGCCGGCATCGAGAAGCAATGAGGCTGGCGACGCTCTGCCGCATCGTCCTCGCGCTGGCGCTCGCCGCGCTGGCGCTCGCCGCGCTGGCGGCGTGCTCGCATCTGCCGGGCACCGCCTATAGCGAGGAGCAGGCGGGCGACGAGCCGGCCAGGCTGCAACCGGCGGCACCGCTGGCAGCCATCATCCGCGAGCAGGGCGTGCGACCGCTCGATCC
>CAYNOF010001152.1:0-3244 GCA_964398335.1 uncultured Rhizobiaceae bacterium | reverse complement strand
GTGTCGGCGCGGCGCTCCTCGGCGAAGGAGCGCATCATCAGCACCGGCACCAGCAGGATCGACAGCACGTACATCTGGTGGAAGATGTAGATCAGGTTCGCGGTCTTGGTGGCGAACAGGGTGAGGCTGAAGGTGTAGCCCAGCACCAGCAGGAAGACGGCGGCCAGCACGTAGCCGACCGGCGACGTGAAGGTCGCGTGCAATTCCTTGCGCAGGAGGACGGTGAGCGCGTTCATGCGAGCGACAGGAACCAGTCTTCGAGGTCGGGCGTCTCGGCGGTGGTGCGCACGCCGCGCAACTTGCCGTCGAGCAGGATCGCCACCCGGTCGGCGACGCGGCCGACCTCGGTGAGGATGTGCGAGCTCATGATCACGGTGTGCGTGCCGGCGAGCGAGCGCACGAGCTCGCGCACCTCGATGATCTGGCGCGGATCGAGGCCGTTGGTCGGCTCGTCGAGCACGACGATCTCGGGGTCGTGGATCAGCGCCTGGGCGATGGCGACGCGTTGCCGATAGCCACGCGACAGCGCACGCGTCGGCTTGCGCAGCACGTCGCCCAGCGACAGCCGCTCGACGACGCGTTCGACGGCGACTTTCAGCTCCGCCGCCGACAGGCCGCGCAGGCGGCCCATGAAGGCGAGGAACTCACGCACCTGCATGTGGCCGTAGAGCGGCGCTGCTTCCGGCACATAGCCCAGGCGCCGCCGCGCCTGCAGCGCGTCATGCACGACGTCGAGTCCCGATACGAGCAGCCTGCCGCGCGTCGGCGCGAGATAGCCTGCAAGCATGCGGATGAACGTGGTCTTGCCCGAGCCGTTGGGCCCGAGCAGGCCGAAGACCTCGCCGCGGCGGATCTCGAGCGACAGGTCCTGCAGCGCCACGACGGGGCCGTAGCGCTTGACGAGCGATTGGGCGACCACGACCGGTGCGGCCTCGGTCGACGCGCTGTCACGCTCTGCGTGGGTCATGGGCTCACCCCAAGACGGGAGCGGCCCGGAAGACCGGGCCGCGCAGCATTGCCGATCCGCGATCGATCAGTCGTAGAAGTCAGGCGCTTTCTTGGTCGCCTTGAAGACATCAGGGTCGTGGCCGAAGAAGACCTGCGCCTTCTCGGTGTCGCGGACGTGCCGGAGCTTGGCGTAGGTGCGATACATGTCGCCCGGGTTCCACGTGCCTGGCACCGGCGGGATCAGGTTCTTCTCGAGGCTTTCCTTGAGATAGACCGTGTCGCTGGTGAGGATCACCGAGCCGGTCTTGGCCAGCCTGACAACCATGAACTGGCTGCCCGGCGTGTGGCCCGGCGCACGGAAGAGCCGGACGCTGCCGTCACCGAAGAAGTCGAGATCGCCGCTCAGGCGCAGCACGTCCATCTTCTTGGTGTTCTCGAAGTCGCCGGGGATGTAGTAGACCGAGAAGCCGACATCGGGCCACCACGCGGCCTTCAACTCGTCGTCCTGCACGACGAGCTGCGCCTTGGGGAACTGGCCGATGTTGCCGCCGTGGTCGAGATGCATGTGGCCGAGCACGAGGTACTTCACGTCCTCGGTCTTCAGCCCGATCTTGGCGAGCTGCGCCGGGATCGCGTCGTCCTTGGTCATCTTCAGGCCGAAGCCCTTGGCCAGCGGACCCCACCATCCATCCGGATCGGTGATGGTCTTGTCGTTGTTGCCGCAGTCAAACATCACGATGCCCTTCGGATGCTTGAGGATGTAGAAGCTCACGGGCACGTCGTTGACGATGTCGTTGGACGCGCCGACGGCCAGCGCCGAGCGCGGGAAGCCGTTGAGCGAGCCCGACGTGAAGACGTAGAGCTGCGGGGTCGCAGGCGCCTGGGCCTGGACGGATGGGCTGGCGATGGCGGTGAGGCCCCACAGGGCAGCGGCGGCCAACGCGAGTTTTCCCGTGACGCGCTTCATGGTGTTTCCTCCGAGCGGTGTGTCCCCAACCGCATGCTCCCGGTGTTTCCCGGGTTGCGGCAAATTGTCCGACACCCCGGAGGAATGGTCAAGGGGCGTAAGAGACTGCAATCACTGAGAAAAAAGAAGCCGGTCACCAGAACCGGCAACCGGCTGCCCTGACGAGCAAGGGCCGCCGGCGCGGAAAACACCGCCGGCGCAACGTCCTGCCCGGGCCTTGGTATTATTACAATTTTATTGCAGAGGCCGACCGCGCGATGAATTGTCCGATCTGCTTGCCGCAGCATCGCGGACGTTGACCAGGGAGCGTTGCCCATGGACCTGGTTCTGATTCTCGTGAAGCTCGCCGGCTCGGTGGCGCTGCTGCTGTGGGGCGTGCACATGGTGCAGACCGGCGTGCAGCGCGCCTTCGGCGCGCGCCTGCGCAGCTTCCTCGCCGGCGCCCTGCGCGATCGCCTGCGTGCCTTCGCGGCCGGGCTGGGCGTCACCGCGGTCCTGCAGAGCAGCACGGCGACCGGATTGATGGTCGCGGGCTTCGCTGCCGGCGGCATGGTCGAGCTGGTGCCGGCGCTCGCCGCCATGCTCGGCGCCAATGTCGGCAGCACGCTGATCGTTCAGCTCCTTTCATTCGACGTCAGCGAGATCACGCCCGTGCTGCTGCTGGCCGGCGTCCTGCTGTTCCGGCGCGCATCGGCGGGGCCGCGCGATTTCGGGCGCGTGCTGATCGGGCTCGGCCTGCTGCTGATGTCGCTGCACCAGTTCGTCGAGCTGCTGCAACCGTACGAGGAGCTGCCTGCCCTGCGCGGCATGCTGGCGGCGATCTCGACGCAGCCGCTGCTCGCCATCCTGCTGGCGGGCGCGCTGGCCTGGGCCGCGCATTCGAGCGTGGCGATCGTGCTGGTGATCATGTCGTTCGCCGCGCGCGGCGTGATCACGCCGACCGCCGCCTTCGCGCTGGTGCTCGGCGCCAATCTCGGCACGGCGATCAACCCGCTGCTCGAAGGCTCCTCGAGCGACGATCCCGCCTCGCGCCGCCTGCCGCTGGGCAGCCTGCTGATCCGCGTCGCCGGCGCCGGCGTGGTGCTGGCGATCCTGCCGCATGCCGAGACATGGCTTGCGCACATCGATTCCGACAGCGCGCGCAAGGTGGCGATGTTCCACACCGCCTTCAACGTCGCGCTCGCCATCGTGGCGCTGCCGCTGCTGTCGCCCTACGCGAGCCTGCTGCGCCGTATCCTGCCGGCGCGGCTGGGGCCCAACGATCCGGGTCGGCCGGTCTATCTCGATCCCGCGGCGCGCGAGACGCCGGTCATCGCGCTGGGCGGCGCG
>CAYNOF010001151.1:0-8664 GCA_964398335.1 uncultured Rhizobiaceae bacterium | reverse complement strand
GATCGAGGGACTGCTGACGGTCGCGATCGTGCGCCATCTCGTGCGCCGGCATTTCGGCGAGGCCGCCGGTCTGCTGGCGGCGCTGTTCCTGGCGCTGATGCCCGTCGCCGTCGCCATCGACCGCAGCAACAACACCGACAGCGCGCTGGTGCTGTTCCTGGCGCTGGCCGCCTGGGCCACGCTCGACGCGGTCGAACGACCCGGTGCGTTGCGCATGTCGGGCGCGATGGCGCTTGCCGGCGTCGCGTTCAACGTGAAGATGCTCGTCGCACTGGGCATCGTGCCGATCCTGGCGCTGACCTACTTCGTCGCCGCGCCTTTGCCGTTCTGGCGCCGCATCGCGCACCTCGCGGTGAGCGGCGTGGCGCTGATCGTCGTGTCGCTGTCCTGGGTGGTGATCTTCGATCTCGTGCCGAACGAACAGCGCCCCTACGCCGGCAGCAGCCACGGCAACTCGATGGTCGAGCTGGTCGTCGGCCACAACGGCATCGAACGTTTCGTGCGCCTGACGCGCCGCACGCCCCGACCGCGACCCGCGACGGAGCCCGGCGTCACGCAGCCGACGTCGCCGGCGCCGGGGATGCGCTGGCGCATGTCCGACACCGTGCCGACAGGTCCGCTGCGCCTGGCCGATCGCCATCTTGCCGGCCAGTTCGCCTGGCTGCTGCCGCTGGCGGCAATCGGCGCGGTCTTCGCGGCGCGGCGGACGAAACCGGCATGGCCCTTGGCGCGCGATCATGCGTCGCTGCTGCTGTATGCCGGCTGGGCGATGACCTACGGCGTCGTCTTCAGCGCCGCCGGCGGCATCTTCCATGCCTACTACCTCGCCGTGCTCGGGCCGCCCGTGGCGGCGTTGGCCGCGATCGGCCTCGTGTCGGTGTGGTCGGCCTCGCAGCGTTGGGCCTTGCCGCTGGCGCTCGTCGCGACCGCTGCCTGGCAGGCCTATATCGGCGTCGATCTCGCGAAGTGGCAACTCGACGATGTGCCCACCCTGCTGCTCGGCGCTCTCGCCATCGGCACCGTGCTGGCATCGCTGCGCGTCTCGCGCTGGGCTTTCGCCGGGTTGCTGGTGCTGCCGGCTGCCTGGGCGGTGAGCTCGGCGCTGTCGACCGGCAACGTGATGCTGCCCTCGGCAAGCCTGGGACGCGTCGTGGCGCCCTTCGACAGGGAGCGCAACACCGGCGCCGCGCATTTCCCCATGGCCACCGACGATCCGCGCCTGCTGGCCTTCCTCGAGGCCAATCACCGCGGCGAGCGCTTCGCGCTGGCGACGCCCAATGCCAGGCTGGCGGCGCCCGTGATCGTGCGCACGGGGCTGCCCGTCATGGCCTTCGGCGGCTTCATGGGCACCGATCCGATCCTCCCGCTGGACGCGCTCGAGCAGATGGTCGAGCGCGGCGAGGTGCGCTTCGTGCTGCTGGCCGGCCAGGGCAGCTTCGGCCTGGCCGCGGGCGATGAGGATCGCCGTCGCAAGTTCATCGCCTGGGTGCGGGCCAACGCCACGCGCGTCGAGCCTTCGCATTGGCGCGGTCTCGATCCCTGGCAGGATCGCCGCCAGCCGATCGGGCTCTATGACCTCAGGCCGGCCGCCGGCGTGCTGCCGATCACGCCGTAGGGGCGTGACGAAGACGCGTGCGAGAGGCCTCGCAGGCACGATTCCGACACGCGCAGGGGCGCAAATAGGGCCTCGGCATCCCTCCCGGTAGAATGGCGACGACGGCACGACGTCTGACAGATGACCGATTCCGGCCCCGTCCTGGCGCGGATCCGTCGTGGCCCTTCCCTCGCGCGAGACACTGTTGCCCTACACCACGTGCTCCCCAACCAGCAGGGCAATGCCGAAGGGCGCCGCGGCAGTTCGGGTGCGGGACAGCCGCCGCCTTCGCCGCAACCATAGAAGACCATGGTGCCTGCTCTGGTCCGCTTCCGTCCGCTGCGCACCAACCTGTTGTAAATCATGTGGAATCAGCGCGGCAGTTCGAGTGCGCACAGGCCATCGGATTCGCGGCAGCCATAGAAGACCAGAGTATTCTTCTATGGTCCGTCCTGGCGTTGCCCGCACGGCCGCGGACGGGCAGTCTGCCGGCCCAACGAAGCGATACGGGAAGGAAACGCCAGATGGAGTTCGGCGTCTTCGATCACATGGACCGCGCCGGCGATTCGCTCGGCGCGCAGTTCGAGAGCCGGCTGCGGCTGATCGAGCTCTACGAGAAATCCGGCTTCCGCGCCTATCACGTCGCCGAGCACCACGCGACGCCGCTGGGCATGGCGCCCTCGCCCAGCATCTTCCTCGCCGCCGTGGCGCAGCGCACCAAGACCCTGCGCTTCGGCCCGCTGGTCTACACGTTGAATCTCTATCATCCGCTGCGGCTGATCGACGAGATCTGCATGCTCGACCAGCTCAGCAACGGCCGCCTCGAGCTCGGCATCGGCCGCGGCATCAGCCCCTACGAGGTCGGCTACTACGGCGTCGATCCCGCCACTGGCCCGCAGCGTTTCGCCGAGGCCTATGCCGTGATCCTCAAGGGCCTGACGACCGACTCGCTGAGCTACGAGGGCCAGTACTTCACCTACCGCGACGTGCCGATGGAGCTGCATCCCGTGCAGCGCCCGCACCCGCCGCTGTGGTACGGCGCCAACACCTACGACCATGCCGAGCGGCTGGCCAGGGATGGCATCAACGCCGTGATCGGCATGAACCCCTCCTCCGTGCGCGGCTTCACCGACAAGTACCGCGCGGTGTGGCAGGCAGCCGGCCGCGCCCCGAAGGACCTGCCGCGCCTGGGCATCAGCCGCCACGTCGTCGTCGGCGACACCGACCGCGAGGCGCAGGCGATCGCCAAGCGCGGCTTCCTGCTGTGGTACGACGCGCTGATCCACCTGTGGCGCAAGCACGGGGTCGGCCTGCCGCGCCAGCTGATCCCCGAGAAATTCGAGGAAGCGCTCGAAAAGGGCTACATCGTCGCCGGCTCGCCCGCCACGGTGCGCGACCGCATGCGCCGGGACAACGACACCGCCGGCATCAACTACTGCCTGTGCCGCATGGCTTTCGGCGACCTTTCGTTCGAGGAAGCCGCCCATTCGGTCGAGCTGTTCGCGCGCGAGGTCATGCCGGCGTTGCAGTGATGGTGGCTCGCCAATTGCATGCCAAACGTGAACAATAGCCGGTGTCGAGCGGAAGGAGCCTTTCGATGGATACGGTCATGCACCAGACCCGTGCCGACATGAGCGACGCCGAGTGGCAGGCGCGCTGCGACCTCGCCGCGCTGTATCGCATCAGCGACATGTACGGCTGGACCGACACGATCGACACGCACATGACGGTGCGCATCCCGGGCGAGCCCAAGTGCTTCCTGATCAACAACTACGGCGAGCTGTTCGACGAGATCACCGCCTCGAGCCTGGTGAAGATGGACAGCGACGGCAACGTCTACGCCAAGGACGGCCGCTTCAACGCCGCCGGCTTCACCATCCAGAGCGGCGTCTACAAGGCGCGGCCCGACGCCAACTGCGTCATGCACACCCATACCCGTGCCGGCACCGGCGTTTCGGTCCTGAAGAAGGGCATCCGTCCGATCAGCCAGGATGCGCTGTCGGTCTACGACGACCTCACCTACCACGAGTACGGCATGCCGACCTCGGTCGAGGAATGCGAGGCACTGGGCGTGACCTGCCAGCACGGCAACTCGGTGGTGCTGCGCAACCATGGCCTGCTCACCGTCGGCGCCACCATCCCCGGCGCGCTGCGCCGCATGTACATGCTGGAGCGCGCCTGCGAGGTCGAGGTCATCGCCCGCGGCCTGGACGAGGAGCCGGCGCCGATCGATCCCGACGTGATCCGCCAGTACGGCGATCGCGCCCGGCAGATGCGCGCCCATCCCGACTACGGCCTGACCTACTGGAACGCCGCGCTGCGCCAGATCGAGGGCAAGGGCACCGACTGGCGGCAGTAAGTCAGGCCCGCGTGCGCAAGACGCGCGCGGCCTGCGCCAGGGTGATGCCGCCGACCAGCCAGGCCACCGCCGGGCCCCAGGCGACGATGGCCGCCAGGTCGGGCATGCGCGTGACGCCGCCGCCGACCATCAGCATGCGGCCCAAGGTGGCGAGCGCCAGCACCGCCCACAGGATCGCCATGGCGATGCCGACCCGGCCGGGCGAGCCCAGCGACGAGGCGGCGGCGAAGGCCGAGACGAACACCGCGCCCCAGGCACAGCCGGCGATGAACTGCGCGGCGATCAGTATCGACAGGTTCGCCGCCAGGATGCTGCCGGCGATGCCGGCCACGCCCAGCACCGCCGCCAGCGCCATCACGTGCAGGGTGCCGTAGCGCCTGGTGAGCGCGCCGGCCGGGAACATCGCGATGTTGAAGCCGATCCAGAACACCGGCATCAGCATGTCGAGGTCACCGGTCCTGGCGAAGCGCAGATAGCCCGGCGCCGAGTTGACGAAGAAGTGCAGCTGGAAGCCCAGCGCGGCGACCGCCATGGCGATGAAGAACAGCATCGCGCCGCCCGAGCCCTGCACCGGTGCCTTCGGTGCGTCAGCGGACGGCGCGTCGGGCGCCTGCGCCAGCGCGCGCTCGACCCAGACCAGGCCGGCCGTGGTGGCCATGAGCACGATGCTGGAGATCGCGAACGGCAGGCGCGGATCCATGTCGCGCAGCGCCACGCCGAGATACGGCGAGATCGCGCCGCCCAGCGCCAGGCCGCTGAGGTTCAGCGCCAGCAGCAGCGGCAGGCGCGGCTTGGCGGTGTAGTTGCCGAGGATCACCAGCGGCGGCACGCGCAGCGCCGAGGACGTCGTCGTCCACACCAGCAGCGCGATCACCAGCGCCACCTCGGCCGTGCCCTTCTCCAGCCGCACGGCTTCCGGCAGCAGCAGGAAGGCCAGGCACGAGATCGATGTCAGCGCCGCGATCGTCGGCCCCAGCCGCTGCAGGGTGGCGCGCACGCGGTCGATCCACACGCCGATCACGAGGTCGGACAGCATGAAGGCGACCTGGTCGGCGGCGAGGATCCAGATGGCGATGGTCTTGGGCAGCCCGGCCTGCTCGAGCAGCCTGGGCAGGAAGATCACATAGACCGACCAGCCAGTCGTGAAGAAGAACTGCACCACCGCGAGGTAGATCGCGGCGGCATGGGGAACGGCGCTGGGTCGGCTGATGACGGCGTCGGTCATGGCGCTCACAGAGCATGGATCGAACGGACGCGGCTGTCGCGCAGGGAACAGTGACTCATTCAGCCTTGATGTTGGCGCGTTTGGCCAGCGCCTGCCACTTGGCGAAGTCCTCGGCGCAGAACTGGGTGAAACGATCGGGCGTGGTCTGCAGCGAGTCGACGGCGTTGTCCTGGAAGTAGCGCTTCACGTCGGCATCGGCCATGACGGATGCGAAGGCGGCGCGCAGCCTGGCGAGCACCGGCGCCGGCAGCTTCGGCGGGCCGAACACGCCGTACCAGATGCCGGCGTCGAAGCCGGTGAGGCCGCTCTCGTGCAGGGTCGGGATGTCGGGTGCGCCGGCGAGACGCGTGAGGCTGGTGACCGCGAGCCCGCGCAATTTGCCGGCGCGCGCATGCGGCAGCGCCGTGGGCACGCCGCCGAAATACAGGTCGACCTGTCCCGCCATCAGGTCGGTCATCGCCGGCCCGCCGCCCTTGTAGGGCACGTGCACGATGTCGAGGCCGGCCACCGACTTGAACAGCTCCAGACCGAGATGCGTCATGCCACCGGTGCCGGCCGAAGCGCCGTTGAGCTTGCCCGGCTTGGCCTTGGCGAGCGCGATCAGCTCCTTCACGTCCTTGGCCGGCAGGTCGGGCCGCACCACCAGCAGCATCGGGCTGATGCCGATGGGCATGATGGCGGTGAGCTCGGTCAGCGGATCGTAGGGCAGCTTGCGGCCCAGCGCCGGCGACACGGTCACCGGGCCGTTGGACGAGAACAGGATCGTGTAGCCGTCGGCCGGCGACTTCGCGACCGCCGCCGCCGCGATCTCGCCGTTGGAGCCGCCGCGGTTGTCGATCACCACGGTCTGCTTCAGGAGCTCGCTGAGCTTGGGCGCGAGGATGCGTGCCAGCAGGTCGTTCGGCCCACCCGGCGGATAGCCGACGACCAGCTTGATGGCGCGGTCGGGATAGGAGTCTTGGGCGAAGGCGCGGCCGGCGGCGCTCGCGACGGCGAGGCCGACGGCCGTGCGCGCGAGGTCGCGCCGGCGCATCGCTTTTGTCTCAGTCGCGGAACGACGGGTCGATGCTGTCGAGCTTGCGCATCAGTGCCGGCCACTCGAGCTGGCCGAGACGGCGGCGCACGCCGGGCTTGAACAGGTGGTTCGAGGCCTCGACGGTCTCGCGCGGCGGCAGCGACAGCTCGGTGTTGCACGACAGCGCCATCACCTGCAGCTGGCAGGCGCGCTCCAGGCGCCAGATGTTGTTGAAGGCCTCGGGAATCGAGGGGCCCACGGCAAGAAGCCCGTGGTTGCGCAGGATCATCACCTCGCGATCGCCAAGGTTGTCCTGCAGCCGCTTCTGCTCGTCGAGCCGGATCGCCGGGCCTTCGTAGTCGTGGTAGGCGATGTCGATGAAGCGCATCGCCGTCTGCGCCAGCGGCATCAGGCCCTGCTTCATCGCCGACACCGCCATGCCGGCCAGGGTGTGCGTGTGGATCACGCAGTCGACGTCGTGGCGCACCTTGTGGATCGCGCTATGGATCACGAAACCGGCGCGGTTGGGGCCCAGCCCCGTCGGGTCGAACAGCGTGTTGCCCTCGAAATCGACCTTCACGAAGCACGAGGCGTGCATCTGGTCGTAGAGGTAGCCGTAGGGATTGAGCAGGAAGACGCCCGGCTCGCCCGGCACCTGGGTCGAGATGTGGTTGGCGATCATCTCGTCCATGCCGTAGAGGTGCACGAGGCGGTAGCAGGCGGCGAGATCGACGCGCTTCTGCCATTCCTCGGCACTGACCTGCTCGCGGACCGACTTGGCGTTCTTCAGGGCGGTGACGGACATGCTTTCCTCCCGGGCGGATACGGCACTATACACCGGCCGCGCACGGGAGACAGCGATGCTCAAGCCCGATCTGCAGGTCTCCGTTGCAGCGGCGCAGTCGATCGTCGATCGGGTCGCGGCGGGCCAGGCCGTCGCGGCGGTGTCCCGGCTCCACGGCGGCGAGCTCGCGGCCATCCACGAGATCAGTTTCGCGAACCCGGCCCATCGACCGCTGGTGCTGAAGGTCTATCCCGACACGCTGCACTGGAAGATGCAAAAGGAGGTCATGATCGCCGGCCTCGCGCGCGATCGCCTCAGCGTGGCGGTGCCCCGCATCCTGCTCGCGGACGACTCAAAGGAACTGCTCGCCCTGAACTGGGTGCTGATGACCAAGCTCGATGGCGCGGTGCTTGGACGGATCGAAGCCGCTTTCACACCGCAAGAGCGGACTTCCGAACACCGGCAGATCGGAGGGTTGCTGCGCGAGTTCCATCGGATTCCGATGCAGGCGTTCGGCTATATCGGGGCCAACGGCATCGTGACGCCGCATGCGACCAACCACGCCTACCTGACCCATCAATTCCGGCGCAAGCTCAAGGAGCATGGCGAGCGCGGCGGTGATGCGGCGCTGGCGCGACGCGTTGCCGACCATGTCGAGGCACGCGCGCATCTGTTCAACGGCTGCACGCAGGCGGTCCTGTGCCACAACGATCTGCACGCCGGCAACCTGCTGGCCACGACGACGGGCGGCGACGTGCGCCTCACCGGCGTCGTCGATTTCGAGGGCGCCCTGGCCGGCGATCCGCTGATGGACGTCGCCAAGGCGGCCTTCTATTTGACCGAGGAGTCCAGACGCGCGCTGCTCGCCGGCTATGGACCGATCGAACGAGAGCACTGGTCGCAGACGCTCGATCTCCATCACCTTTACTTCGTGCTCGAGCTGTGGTGCTGGATGGCGCAGATCGGCCAGACGCAAGGCCTGGCCGCGCTCGCCCGCCAGCTCGAGTCTAGCTGCGCTTCTCCAGCGCCGTCATGAAGGTGCGCAGGCGCGGCGCCCATTTCGCGGCGTCGAGGCCCGAGGCCGAGTGGCCGAGCTCGCTGTCGATCTCGAAGTAGTCGGCGTCGGCACCGACCGCCTTGAGCTGCGCCATCACGCCCGGCGCCAGCGACGGCGGGAAGACCTTGTCGGTGCGCGACAGCACGTAGAGCACCTTGGCCTTCAGCTTGGCGAGATCCTTGGCGGCGTCGAAGCGCACCGAGGCCTTGCGCAGCACCACCAGCGAATTGCCGTCGAACACCTTCGACCAGGTCTCGGCGCGCTTCCTGATCTCGGCCTCGCGCGCGGCCTTGTCGGGGAATTGCGCGGCGAGCTGGTCGTCGATGCCGTAGCGCTTCAGCGTCGCCACGCGCATGTCGGTGAGCACGCCCACGATGCCGCCGTTGTCGTAGTACCAGCCGCCGTTCCAGTGCGGATCCTTGGCGAGCGTGTCGACCAGCGACTTCACGGCCGCCTCGCCACCGGAGCCCTTGGGCGCGGTCACCACGGGCACCAGCCCGTCCATCATGTCGGGGTACGTGACGCCCCACTGGAAGGCCTGGTAGCCGCCGAACGATGGGCCCGCGACCGCGATCAGGTGCTTGACGCCGAGGCCGTCGAGCAGCGCCTTCTGCGCGCCGACGATGTCGA
>CAYNOF010001150.1:0-8559 GCA_964398335.1 uncultured Rhizobiaceae bacterium | reverse complement strand
TGCACCGTCACGAATACCCGGCGCCGGTCGCAGCGCAGCTCGGCGAATCGCTGGCGCTCTGCGTCGCGCTCGCCTCGTCGCTGAAGAACGAGGGCATCTTCACCCTGCAGATGCGCGGCGACGGGCCGGTGCGCCTGCTGGTCGTCGACCTCACCTCCGACGGCGCGCTGCGCGGTTACGCGCAGTTCGACGCCGCGAAGGTCGCCGCGATGCCGGTGGAGTCGGCCAACGCCGTGCCGCGCCTGCTGGGACACGGCCACATGGCCTTTACCGTCGACCAGGGCGCCGGCACCGAACGCTACCAGGGCGTCGTCGCGCTCGAAGGCAGCAGCCTGTCGGATTGCGCGCATCATTATTTCCGCCAGTCCGAGCAGCTCGCCACCGGCATCAAGCTCACCACTGGTCACGATGAAGCCGGCCACTGGCGCGCCGGCGGCCTGATCCTGCAGGCGCTGCCGTCGCAGGAGCTCATCGCCGAGACCGATGCCGAGGAGCGCGACGAGCGCTTCCGCACCGCCCTGATCCTGATGGGCAGCGCGCGCGACTCGGAAATGCTCGATCCGACGCTGTCCGCCGATCGGCTGCTCTGGCGCCTGTTCCACGAGCATTCCCCGCGCGTCTTCGATCGGCGCGACGTGGCCGACCGCTGCCGCTGCTCGCGCGCGCGCATCGACAGCGTCCTGCGCTCGATCCCGCGCGAGGAACTTCTGGGCATGCGCGACCCGCGCGGCCTGGTGGCGGTGCGTTGCGAGTTCTGCGGCGCCACCTACGACTACGACGACGCCCAACTCGCGGCGCTCGACAGCCGCAATCCCGCCTGATTGCGCGTGCCACAATCCCCCGCATGAGCCCCTTCATCTCCCGCCGCACGCTGCTGCCCCTGGCCGCCGCGCTGTCGCTCGCGCCGCGCGCTTTCGCCCAGCCGGCGCGGCCGGCCATCGACTTCGCGGTGCCGAATTTCGGCGGTCCGCCGCTGCGGCTGGCGGCGGGACGCTTGATCGTCACCCGCGCCTTCGTGCCGGTGGTCCAGCCGCCGCGCTACGACGGCAGCATGATCGTCTCGGCCACCGACACCATGGCCGATTGGGCCAGCCCGCGCACCGCCGTCTTCACCATCCGCGAGGCCAGCCTCGTCGGCGAGAATCTGCGCGTCGAGAAGGGGATCGGCGATCTGTTCCGCAAGCAGGTCGCAGAGCGCTACACGCTGAAGCTCGTCGCCGATCTCGAGATCCAGCACGAGACCGGCCAGTCGCTGGGCCTCGCCATGGCCGAGGCGACGACGAGCCAGGGGGTCATGGAAGGCGCCAAGGACGCCGACCGCCAGGTCACCTGGCACGACATGCTGATCGCGGCGATGGATCAGTTCGCGGCGACGTTCGAGAACACCGTGCGCAGCCAGCTGCAGCACCACCTCGCCGGCGGCTGACGCAACGGAATCCTGTCATCCCTCGCTGGGCTCGGGATGACAGACAACGCTTAGCGCCCGCCCGACGCCCACTCGACCATCCGGTTCATGAAGGCCTCGCAGGCCTTGATCTGCGAGACCAGGATGTATTCGTTGGGCTGATGCGCCTGGGCGATGTCGCCCGGACCGCACACCACGGTCGGCACGCCGCCGGCATTCTTGAAGATGCCGGCCTCGGTGCCATAGGACACCGACGTCACCACGTTGCTGCCCGACCAGCTCTGCACCAGCTTCACCGCCTCGTCGTTGCCCTCGGGCGGGAAGGGCGGCGTACCGGGTCCGATCTCGAACTCGATGGCGGCGTCGGGATGCTTGCGCTTCATCGCCGGCAGCAGCTTCTCGGCGACATAGGCCTGGGCCCGCGTGATGACTTCCTGGTCGTCGGCCCCGGGCAGCGCGCGATATTCCCAGTGCAAGACGCAATCGCGCGCCAGGATGTTCGCGGCGGTGCCGCCATGGATCGTGCCGACGGTGATCGTGCCGTAGGGCGGCATGAACTCGCTGTCGGCGGCGGCGCGCGATTCGAGCTCCTCCTGCAGGCGCAGCAGGAAGACCACGAACTCGCAGGCGAAGTGGTTGGCGCTGACGCCGAGATGCGTCATGGACGAGTGCGCCTCGACGCCGCGGAAATGCGTGTGGTAGCGCCGTGCGCCCTTGTGCGCATGAACCGCCGACATCATGGTCGGCTCGCCGACCACCACGAGGCGCGGACGCGGCACGTCGCCCATCAGCCGGTCGGCCAGGGCGTGGGCGCCGATGCAGCCGACCTCCTCATCGTAGCTCAGCGCGAAATGGATCGGCACCTTGAGGTTGGCGCGCTTGAACTGCGGCACCATCGACAGGCCGATCGCCGAGAACGCCTTCATGTCCGACGTACCGCGGGCATAGAGCTTGCCGTCGCGCTCGGTGACGACCCAGGGATCGGTGTCCCACGGCTGGCCGTCGACCGGCACGACATCGGTGTGGCCCGAGAGCACGACGCCGCCCGGCACCCTGGGGCCGATACTGGCGTAGAGATTGGCCTTGGTGCCGTCGTCGCTGTGCACCAGCGTGGAGTCGACGCCGTGCGATTTCAGGTAGTCGCGGACGTAATGGATCAGCTCGAGGTTCGAGTTGCGGGACGTCGTGTCGAAGGCGATCAATCGTCGCAGCATCTCCAGTGAAGTGACCGTCTCGCCCGCCATGATCCGTACCCCTTGAAAGCATTCGGGCGCGATCTTCGCCGCGCCCGCATCCGCACTCTACCCCGCCCGAGGAACGACGTCAGCCGTAGCCGCCCGCCGTCTTGCCGATCATGGCGAGGAATTCCTTCCGCGTCGTCTCGTTCTCGCGGAAGGTGCCCAGCATGCGGCTGGTGAGCATGGTGACGCCCGGCTTGTGCACGCCGCGCGTGGTCATGCACTGGTGCGCCGCCTCGATCACGACGCCGACGCCGCGCGGATCGAGCACCTCCTGGATGCAGTTGGCGATCTGCGCCGTCATCTTCTCCTGGATCTGCAGCCGCTTGGCATAGGCCTCGACGACGCGCGCCAGCTTGCTGATGCCGACCACGCGGTTGCGCGGCAGGTAGCCGACATGCGCCTTGCCGATGATCGGCACCATGTGGTGCTCGCAGTACGATTCGAGGCGGATGTCGCGCAGGATCACCATCTCGTCGTAGCCGTCGGTCTCCTCGAAGGTGCGCGCCAGCATCTCGCGCGGATCGCCCTCGTAGCCGTTGAAGAACTCCTCGTAGGAGCGCACGACGCGATCGGGCGTGCCGACCAGGCCTTCGCGGGTCGGATCGTCGCCGGCCCAGCGGATCAGGGTGCGCACCGCCTCCTCGGCTTCGGCGCGGGTCGGCTTGCCGGCGGAGCGGGCCGCGGTGTCGGCGAAGACGCCGGGCTTGATGACCTTGTTCATGCGACCACCACCTAGTTGATCGACCGGGCGCCCTGCGGGCTGTCGAGCGAGAACATGGGAATGCGGATATCGAACTTCTCGCCACTCTCGGTCACCATCTGGTAGGTGCCGGTCATGAATCCCGACGAGGTGTCGAGCGGGCAGCCGCTGGTGTACTCGAAGACCTGGCCGGGCTGCAGCACCGGCGTCTTGCCGACCACGCCCGGCCCCTGGACCTCTTCCATGCGGCCGCGCGCGTTGGTGATCTTCCAGTGGCGGCTGAGCAGCTGCACCTTGTCGCTGCCGCGATTCTCGATGCGCACGGTATAGGCCCAGACCCAGCGCGCCTGCTCGGGCTCCGACTGGTCCTCGAGATAGGCGGGCCGCACGCTGACGACGATCGATCTGGTCTCGGCCGTGAACATGGTCTCACCGCTGACGAAAGGGGCCGGTCGACCCGGCCCTCGGAACCATACTACGCGCCTCAACGCTTCACCGCCAAGACGAGGTGTAGGCACGGCTCACGCTGACGCCGCAATAGGTGGGATGCCGCCATCACGAATCAAGGAGCGCGGCGATCGGCTCAGACCGTGAAGATCATGCAGGTCGTGCTGCCCCAGGCCAGCACGCGGCCCTCGGCATCGGTCAGCCGTCCTTCGGCCAGGCCGACGCGGCTGCCGGCGTTGATCACCCTGCCCTCGGCGCGCACCAGCCCGGTCCTGTGCGTCATGCCGCGGGTGTAGTTCACCTTGATCTCCAGCGTCGTGTACGCCTGCCCCGCCTTCAGCACGCTGTGCACGGCGCAGCCCATGCAGGAATCGAGCAGGGTCGCGGCATAGCCGCCATGGATGCTGCCGATCGGATTGTAATGATCGGCGCCGGGCGTGCCCTCGAAGACGACGCGCCCCACTTCCGCCTCGACCAGGCCGCCATTCATGAACTTGCCGATCGGCGGCGCCGGAAAGCGGCCCGCGATCCAGCCGCGCAGGAAGTCGACGCCGTCCATGCCGGTGAGCGTGGCCGCGTCGACGACGCCGAAGGTCCGATCCGCAGACGAAGACATCCCATGACTCCCGCTAATAGGTGCATATGCACTTTAGTGTTCCCTGATCCGCCGGTCGCGGCTATCTTCCCGCCATGCGGAACGACAAACCCTTACCGATGCCGGAAGGCGGCTGCACCTGTTTCCAGGTCCGCCGCGCGGCGCGCAAGTTGACGGCGATCTACGATCGCCACCTCGCCGATGTCGGGTTGACCGTGACGCAATGGGGCCTGCTCGCCAACCTCGCGGGCAAGCCGCCGATGCCGATCGGCGCTTTCGCCGAGGTCATGGCGATGGACCGCACGACGCTGACGCGCAACATCAGGCCGTTGGTCGGCGCCGGCCTGATCGTGCTGTCGCCCGGCCCCGACCGCCGTACCCGCGCCCTGTCGCTGAGCGCTGAAGGCAAGGCGATGGTGCGCCGCGCCTATCCGGTCTGGCGCGCCGCCGAGGTGGAAGTGCGCGAAGCATTGGGCACGAAGACGACCAGCGCGCTGCACGACTCGCTTCGCACATCGATGGCTCTGCTCGACGCCGTGTAGCGAGGCCCTGCATCCGGGGATTACACTCCCGGCATGAGCAGCACGGACAATCTCGGCGTCACATCAGGGCTCACCGCCGACGGCCGCGACCTCTCGGGCCTCGAGCGGTTCATGCGCGAGAGCGTCGAGGGCTTCCATGGCCCGATCGAACGCGTCGAGCGCATGAACGGCGGCACGTCGAACCCGACCTATCTCGTCGGCGCCGGCGGTGCGCGCTACGCGCTCAGGCGCAAGCCCTACGGCAAGCTGCTGCCCTCGGCGCACCAGGTCGATCGCGAGTACCGCGTGATCTCGGCGCTCAACAAGACCGACGTGCCGGTGCCGCCGGCGCTGGCGCTGTGCCAGGACGACGACGTGATCGGCAGCGCCTTCTACATCATGCGCTTCGTCGATGGCCGCGTGCTGTGGAACCAGTCGCTGCCCGGCATGAGCCCCGCAGAGCGCGCGGCGATCTGGGACGACATGAACCGCGCGATGGCGGCGCTGCACAAGGTCGATCCGCAGGCGGCGGGGCTCGCCGATTTCGCGCGGCCCGGCAACTACATGACGCGCCAGATCGATCGCTGGACCAAGCAGTACCGCGCCTCGCAGACCGACGACATCCAGGAGATGGAGCGGCTGATCGAGTGGCTGCCGCAGAACGTGCCGCCGATGGCGCGCACGACCATCGTCCATGGCGACTACCGGCTCGACAACGCGATCTTCGACGAGCGCGAACCGAAGCTCCTGGCGCTGCTCGACTGGGAGCTCGCGACGCTCGGCGATCCGCTCGCCGATTTTGCCTACCAGTGCCTCAGCTACTACACGCCGCCCGATCCCAAGGGCCGCGGCCTCGCCGGCCTCGATCTCGCCGGCACCGGCATCCCGACCGAAGCGGAGTTCGTGCGCACCTATGCGCGGCGCATGGGCATGGACACGTTGCCGAACTGGGACTTCTACATGGCCTACAACCTCTTCCGCGTCGCCGCGATCGGCCAGGGCGTCTACAAGCGCATGCTCGACGGCGTCTACGACACCGCATCGCGCGGCGAGAACATGGTCGATCGCGTGCGCATCCGCGCGGTGGCCGGATGGGCGATCGTCGAGCGCATGCTGGCGCGGGCGTGATGCTGGGCCGGCGCGTCCTGCTCGGCAGCGCGCTGGCCGCGTCGATGGCGCGACCGGGCATCGCGCAGCAATCCGGCGCGACCGACCTGATGCCGAGCTTCTGGCCGGTCTACGACTCCGGCCGCAACCAGCCGCTCGAGACACGTGCCAAGGCCATCATCGCCGGCTACTTCCAGCCCAATCTCGATGCCCAGCAGGGCGCCGGCATCGGCCGCGTCGACCTCGCCCGCTGGCTCACGGTCTTCGATCCCATCGCCGACGAGGTTCGCCGGCTGTCGACCGCCTTCCCGCAGATCTGGCGCGACCAGGTCGAGCGCTTTCGGCAGCACCTGCCGGATGCCGGCGGCGACGCGCGGGTGACGATCATGCTGTCGTTCCTGAACTTCGACGCGCGCGTGCGGCTGTGGCGCGACAGGCTGGCGCTGTTCGTCGGCCTCGACGGCGTGGTGGCCATCCACGGCCGCGGCGCCGATCTCGCCGTGCTGCTCGATCACGAGAGCTTCCACCTCTATCACCACCAGGTGAATCCCAGCCTGATCCTGCCCGGCGGCGACACGATCTGGCTCGGCATCTGGAAGGAAGGCCTCGCGGTCTACGCCTGCCGCGTGCTGGACCCGCAGCGCTCGCACCTGCAGATCTTGCTGGGCGACCGCGGGCTTGCGGCGATCACGCCGGAGACGCTGCGCAAGATCGCGCGCGAGTTGCCGCCGGTGCTGGCCGCCACAGACGGGCAGACACGCGCTCGCTATCTTTCGTACGGCTATCGCGGCGATATCCCGGCGCGCAACGGCTACGCGCTGGGCTTGGCCATCGCCGACCGCGTGGCGCGCGGGCGCAGCCTTGGCGAGCTGGCGCGTATCCCTGCACCGGAAATCGAAAAGCTCGTCCGCGATGAGATCGCCGCAATGGCAGGTTAGGCGTTCGCGTCGAAGAAGCCGTATTCCAGCGCCATCGCACGCGCGTAGTTGTCGCGGACGGCGGGAGAATCGGCGGCGTGCCGGTCGAGCAAATCCTCCAGCCGGATGGCGAGGGACTCGAAGCCGGGATCGGCGTAGGTCCGCACCCACTCGGCGTAGAGCGGCGCGACGTCGCCCTTGGCGAGGCTCCGGCCGAGCCAGGCATAGAGCCGCATGCACGGCGTCATCGCCGCGATGGTCTCGCCCAGCACGCCACGTTTCGCCGCATCGAGCAGAAAATTGGTGTAGGCGCGCGTTGCCGGTGCCGGCGTGACGCCGACGAGATCGACGTTCCAGCGCGCGGCGTAGCCTTTGTGCAGCTTCAGCTCGTCGATCACGCCGCCGATCAGCTCGGCGAAGCCATAGAGATCGTCGCGCGCCGTCGAATGCGCGAGGCAGAAGGCATAGGCGCGTGCGAAGGCTTCGAGGAAGTACGCATCCTGCGCGACGTAGCGCTCAAAGCTGGTGCGCGGCAGGGTGCCGTCGCCCAGGCCGCGCACGAAAGGATGCGCCAGGATGCGCGCGGCGCTGTCGGCGTTCGCCGCCCACAGCGCCGCGGCCAGCGACATCAGCCGGCCAGCGCCTGCGTCAGGTCCTCGATGATGTCCTCGACATCCTCGAGGCCGACCGAGATGCGCAGCAGGCCGTCGCCGATGCCGAGCCTGGCGCGCTCGACCTCGCCGATGCGCTTGTGCGTCGTCGTCGCCGGATGCGTGATCAGGCTCTTGGCGTCGCCGAGGTTGTTGGAGATGTCGACCAGGCGCAGGCGATTCAGCGTCTCGAAGGCCGCCCATTTGCCGGCCTTCAGATCGAAAGCGACGATGCCGCCGGGCGCCGAGAGCTGCTTCATCGCCAGCGCGTGCTGCGGATGGTCCTTGCGGCCGGGATAGATCACGCGCGCCACCGCGGGATGCGCCGCCAGCTCGTCGGCGACGCGCGCGGCGTTGGCGCAATGCTTCTCGACGCGCAGCTGCAGGGTCTCGAGGCCCTTGACCATCACCCAGGCGTTGAACGGGCTCAGGCTCGGCCCGGTGTTGCGGGTGATCGGCTGCAGCTCGTCGATGACGTACTTCTTCGGCCCGAGGATCGCGCCGCCCAAGGTGCGGCCCTGGCCGTCGATGTACTTGGTGGCGGAGTGCACGACGATGTCGACGCCGTGCTCGATCGGCCGCTGCAGGATCGGCGTGGCGAAGGCGTTGTCGAGCACCACACGTGCGCCGGCGGCATGCGCCAGCTCGGTGACCGCCTTGATGTCGACGATGTCGAGCGTCGGGTTGGACGGCGTCTCGAACAGCACCGCCTTGGCCGGCTTCGACAGCGCCTTCTTCCAGGCATCGAGATCGCGGCCATCAACCAGCTCATGCTCGACGCCGAAGCGCGGCAGCAGCTCGGTGATGATGTAGTGACACGAGCCGAAGAGCTGGCGCGCCGCCACGACGCGATCGCCCGCACGCAGCAGCGAGAGCAGCGCGTAGAACACCGCGCTCATGCCGGTGGCGGTGGCGCGACATGCCTCGGCACCTTCCAGCGCCGCCAGCCGGTCCTCGAACATGGACACGGTGGGAT
>CAYNOF010001149.1:0-1388 GCA_964398335.1 uncultured Rhizobiaceae bacterium | reverse complement strand
CTCGACCTGGGTGTCGTAGAGCTTGGCCGACTCGTCCGTCAGCCATCCCCCGGACTGGTAGTGGAAATTCTGGCGGTAGTAGCGC
The DNA here is from genome assembly GCA_964398335.1 of uncultured Rhizobiaceae bacterium. GTDB lineage: Bacteria > Pseudomonadota > Alphaproteobacteria > Reyranellales > Reyranellaceae > JAFAZJ01. The sequence goes on along the minus strand of CAYNOF010001149.1, from coordinate 1,303 downwards.
GGCAGCCCTTCGTGCGCCGGGTCCTGGAACGGCTCGTCGTTGACGCCGGCGTGGCGGCGGGCGTCGACCTCGGGCAGGTCGCGGAAATAGGCGACGCTGCGCTCGATCAGGTCGAAGGGATCGGCGTCCAGCCGGCGCGGCGCGGGGTAGAGGCCGGCTTCGATCTCGGCCCATTCGCGCTGGAAGAGCGCGCGCATCTCGCGCAGCAGGGCGGCGCGGTCAGGAAAGGGGCCGACCGGGAAATCCGGCTTGGGCATCGGCTTGAGCCGGCGCCGGCCGGCGGCGTAGTGCGCCAGGTACCAGCCGACCCGCGCGGTCTGCTGGGCGGCGTAGGCGATGCGGTCCAGGGCGCTGGGCATGGCGCCGATGATACGCCGATCTTTGTGGCCGGCGCGCGGCCTCTCGACGCGGGGAAACGCCGCTTGCCGGGCGGGGGCCGCCGCCTATACTCCGCGCGCTTTGCCGGACCCCTCGCTTTTTCGGTCCGGCCTCCTGCGAGGCTTTGATGGCTGTGACCGTGCAATACACCGGGCCGCACAAGCGCGGCGACATCAAGAAGGTGGTGCTCGCCTATTCCGGCGGCCTCGACACCTCGGTGATCCTGAAGTGGCTGCAGACGACCTATGGCTGCGAGGTCATCACCTTCACCGCCGATCTCGGCCAGGGCGAGGAGCTCGGGCCGGCGCGACAGAAGGCGATCAATCTCGGCATCAAGCCCGAGAACATCCATATGGACGACGTGCGCGAGGAATTCGTGCGCGACTTCGTGTTCCCGATGTTCCGCGCCAACGCGCTTTACGAGGGCCAGTATTTGCTCGGCACCTCGATCGCCCGCCCGCTGATCGCCAAGCGCCAGATCGAGATCGCGCGCGAGTACGGCGCCGACGCCGTCTGTCACGGCTCGACCGGCAAGGGCAACGACCAGGTGCGCTTCGAGCTCAGCTATTACGCGCTGCAGCCCGATATCAAGGTGATCGCGCCGTGGCGCGAATGGGAGCTGACCTCGCGCACCAAGCTGCTGGAGTTCGCCGAGCAGCACCAGATCCCGATCGCCAAGGACAAGCGCGGCGAGGCGCCGTTCTCGGTCGACGCCAACCTCCTGCACTCCTCCAGCGAGGGCAAGATCCTCGAGGATCCCTGGGAGGAGGCCGACGAGATGGTCTACCAGCGCACCATTTCGCCCGAGGCCGCGCCGGACAAGGCGACCTACATCACCGTCGACTTCGAGAAGGGCGACGCAATCGCCGTCGACGGCGTGAAGATGTCGCCGGCCACGTTGCTCACCAGGCTCAACGAGCTGGGC
>CAYNOF010001148.1:0-2419 GCA_964398335.1 uncultured Rhizobiaceae bacterium | reverse complement strand
AGACGCCCGCGCCCACACAAACCAAATCACACAAACCAAGTCACACGAGCCAGGTCGCACCAGCCAGGTCACACACGTCCGAGGGGAAAACCGCCCGCGGAATCGCCTAGCCACCGGCCCGGTCTCCCCTTTACACTGGTCTGCCAATTTGAGACACTCGTCCGTGGAAACTCAATCCATCGTCGTCCTAGACTTCGGCGCGCAGTACTCCCAGCTCATCGCGCGCCGCGTTCGTGAACAGAAGGTCTTCTCGGTCGTCCTTCCCTGCACCGCGTCGATTGAAGAAATCCGCAGCTACTCGCCGATCGGCATCATCTTTTCCGGCGGGCCCTGCTCGGTCTATGACGCCGACGCCCCGGTGGCCGACAAAAAAGTCTTCGAGCTTGGCCTGCCCGTGCTGGGCATCTGCTATGGGCTGCAATTCATGGTGCACGCCCTGGGCGGAAAAGTCCGCGCCGCCGAGCACCGCGAGTACGGCCATGCCGAGGTCGAGGTCACCCCTGCGTCCGAGCTCTTTCAGGGGCTGCCGAACAAACTGGAGGTCTGGATGTCGCATGGCGACGAGGCGCTGGAATTGCCGCCCGGTTTCCAGCTCAGCGGCAAGTCGCCCAGCGCCGTGGCCGCGGTGGAAAATCCGGCGAGGAAGATGTGGGCGGTGCAGTTTCACCCCGAGGTGCATCACACCAAGCTGGGCACGGAGATCCTGAAAAATTTCGTTTTCAAGATTTGCCACGCCACTCCCAACTGGACCCCCCAGCACTTTATTGATGTGACCATCGCGCAGGTGCGGGAACAGGTGGGGACGGGACGCGCCCTCTGCGCACTCTCGGGCGGCGTGGATTCGGCGGTGGCCGCGGTGCTGGTGGACCGCGCCCTGCGCGACGGCAAGGGCCGTTCCCGGCTGACCTCGGTCTTCGTCAACAACGGCGTGTTGCGCAAGAACGAATTCGAGAAAGTGCAGCAGAACCTGCGCGACAAGCTGGGCCTGCATCTGGTGGCGGTGGACGCCACCGAGCTTTTCCTCGGCAAGCTCAAGGGCGTCACCGATCCGGAAAAGAAGCGAAAAATCATCGGCAATGAATTCATCACCGTGTTCGACCAGGAAGCCCACCGCATTGAGAAAGAAGAAGGCAAAGTGGACTGGCTGGTGCAGGGGACGCTCTATCCGGATGTGATTGAGTCGCGCTCGGTGCGCGGCCCCTCGCAGATCATCAAGTCCCACCATAATGTGGGCGGGCTGCCGGAAAAAATGAAGCTCAAGCTCATCGAGCCGCTGAAGGAGCTTTTCAAAGACGAAGTCCGGCGCATTGGCCGCGACCTGGGCATGCCGGAGGAAATTCTGCAGCGCCAGCCCTTCCCCGGTCCCGGCCTGGCGGTGCGGGTACTGGGCGAGGTCACGGCGGAACGCCTCGACATTCTGCGCGAGTGCGACGACATCGTGGTGAATGAGATCAAGAGCGCCGGGCTTTATCACAAGATCTGGCAGTCTTTCGCGGTGCTGCTGCCGGTGTCCTCGGTGGGCGTCATGGGCGACCAGCGCACCTATGCTTCCACCTGCGCCATCCGCGCCGTGCACTCTGAAGACGGCATGACCGCCGACTGGGTGCCGCTGCCCTATGAGGTCCTGAAGACGATCTCCAGCCGCATCGTGAACGAAGTGAAGGGCGTGAACCGGGTGGTGTATGACATCACTTCGAAGCCGCCGGGCACGATTGAATGGGAGTAGAGAGACAGTCGTTGGCCGATAGCCGTTGGTCGTTTGCCGTTGGCCAATGCGCCGATGCGAGCGCGCACTTCAGGCTTCGATGACTTGCAGACCCAGCACCTTCTGAAAGGGATCGAAGTCGTGGTCGCGGTGAAGTAGTGAATGACCGTTTTTTAGACAGAAGGTTGCAATCAGGCAATCGATCGTTTTGCGCACCGTATATCCGCGCCGCCGCAGAATGCGGTAGTTCTCGGCGGCGGCAATGGCCAAAGCCCGCCCTCCGGTCTCAAAAACGTGGAACTTCAGGAGTTCCTCGCGGACATTCGTAAAACTCGCCTGACTCTGGATTCCTTGTAAAACCTCGCACAGAATCAAGTCGGTCAAAGCCAGCCGCTGGCGAGTGAGTGCCCAATCCAGCCATTGAATTTGGGGGTGATCGTCGCCGCGCAGATAGTCGATCCAAACCGTGGTGTCAACAATGACCATGGCTCTTAACCTGAATTTCGCCCGGCCCGCGACTCCTCGAGATCACCTTCCCAGCGCACTTTGCCACGCAGGCGCCGGATGGAACCTTGCGCGTGGGTTTCGGCAAGCAGACGCAGGCCTGCTTCTACCGCAGCCCTTTTGGTGCGGGCGGCGCTGCTTCGCATAGCCTGACGCATAAGACGGTCGTCGATTTCGATATTGGTGCGCATAGAAATTCTGATGTGTATA
>CAYNOF010001147.1:0-2380 GCA_964398335.1 uncultured Rhizobiaceae bacterium | reverse complement strand
GATGTGCTGATCGAGGGCTTTCGTCCCGGCGTGATGGAGCGCATGGGCCTGGGCCCGGATGTCTGCCATGCTCGCAATCCTGGCCTGATCTACGCGCGCATGACAGGCTGGGGCCAGACCGGGCCGTTGGCCGACCGCGCCGGGCATGATCTCAACTACATCGCGCTCAGCGGCGCGCTGCACGCGATCGGTCGCGAAGGCGCGCCGCCGACGCCGCCCCTGAGCCTGGTCGGCGATTTCGGCGGCGGTGGTCTCTACATGGCCGTCGGCGTGCTGGCTGCCCAGCATGCGCGCCAGCAGACCGGCAAGGGACAGGTCATCGACATCGCCATGGTCGACGGCGCGTTGTCGCTGATGACGGCGTTCTATGGCGGCTACGCGTCGGGACGCCTGTCGCTGCAGCGCGGCACCAACGTCGTGGATGGCGGCGCGCCCTACTACGACGTCTACCAATGCGCCGACGGCGAATACGTCTCCCTCGCACCGATCGAGTTGCGCTTCCGCCGCGAGATGTACGAGAAGCTCGGACTCAATCCCGACGACTTCGCCGGCAAGGACACGCCCAAGGACCGCCACAAGATCAAGCCCAGGCTGGCCGAAATCTTCCGGCAAAAGACTCGCGCGCAATGGTGCGAGGTCTTCGAGGGCAGCGACGCCTGCTTCGCGCCGGTCCTGTCGGTGGCGGAAACCGCCGCGCATCCGCATCACGTCGAGCGCGGCTCCCTGCCTGTCATCGACGGTGTCGTGCAGCCCGCGCCGGCGCCGCGTTTTCTCGGCACGCCATCGCCGACGCCGCGCCCACCGCGTCGCGCCGGAACCGACACCGATACGGTGCTGCCGCGCTGGGGCATCGATACGGCGACCATGGACAAGCTGAAGTCGATGAAGGCGCTGCTGTAGGAGATCGAGATGCTCGCCCATCCGCAATACGCCGACATCGCCGTCTCGCTGACCGACCGCGTCGGCGTGATCGAGATGCGTCGGCCGCCCGACAATTTCTTCGATCGTGCCCTGATCATCCAGCTGCGCGATGCCTTCGAGACCTTCGATCGCGACGAGGAGTGCCGCGCGTTGGTGCTCTGCGCCCAAGGCAAGAATTTCTGTGCCGGCGCCAACTTCGCCGCTGACGGGCGCGCCGAGGAAGGCGGAGCTGAGCGCCGCAGACAGGCGGGCTCGACCAATCTCTACAAGGAGGCCGTCCGGCTGTTCCGAATCGGCAAGCCTGTCGTGGGAGCCATCCAGGGCGCCGCGGTCGGCGGCGGACTGGGGCTGGCGATGGTGCCCGATTTCCGTGTCACCTGCCCGGAAGGCCGCTTCTGTGCCAACTTCACGCGCCTGGGCACGCATCCCGGCTTCGGCCTGACGGTAACCCTGCCGCGGCTGATCGGCACGCAGGCAACAGAGATGATGTTCTACACGGGCGATCGGATTCCCGGCGACCGGGCGGTCCAGATGGGGCTGGCCGACATGCTGGTGCCGCTCGCCGAGGTCAGGACCGCGGCGATCGACCTGGCCACCCGGATCGCGCAATCGGCGCCGCTGGCGGTGAAGGCAACGCGCGCCACGATGCGGCGCGGCCTGGCCGATGCGGTCGAGGCCGCGACCGATCACGAATTCGTCGAGCAGGACTGGCTGTTCCGGACCGCGGATTTCAGGGAAGGCGTGCGTGCGATGGCGGCGCGCACCCTGCCGGATTTCAGAGGCCAGTAAGCGATCGCATAGCGGCAATCAGCCCGGGCGGCTTGTGGTTGCCGCCCGTTATGGCCGATCCTCCCGTGCTGTTGGATCAACCAGGCTGAGCAACCCATGACCGCGTCGACCGGCCCGCTTCAGGGCATCCGCATTCTCGATCTGACGACCATCCTGTTCGGTCCCTTCGGCACGGCGACTCTCGGCGACTGGGGAGCCGAGGTCATCAAGGTGGAGTCGCTGACCGGAGACGGATGGCGCTTCAGCGGCCAGTTCCGGAACCGCGGCATGAGCGGCCAGTTCATGACGGTCAACCGCAACAAGCGCAGCCTCGCTCTCGATCTGAAGCATCCCGAGGGTGCCGCTGTCCTGCGCCGGCTTATTCCCACGGTAGACGCCCTGGTGACCAACGTTCGTCCAGCCGCCCTGGGACGCCTCGGCTTCAGCTACGAAGTGTGCCGCGAACTCAATCCGAGGCTGGTGTATGCGGCAGCGACTGGCTTCGGCCAGGATGGCCCATGGGCTGCGCGTCCGGCCTTCGACGAGATCATCCAGGCTGCGTCGGGGTTCGCGTCCGCCATGGGCACTGATGACGAGCCCGAGTTCGTGCCCAGCCTGGTGGGCGACAAGCTGTGCGGCCTCACGCTGACCGCAGCGGTTGCTGCCGCACTCGTGCGGCGCGAGCGTACGG
>CAYNOF010001146.1:0-4182 GCA_964398335.1 uncultured Rhizobiaceae bacterium | reverse complement strand
CCAGCGCATGTTGGAGCCGTAGCCCGGCAGGCCGCCGGAATGCTCGACCACCTCGCCGAGGTCCTTGTCGTGGCCGATCTGCAGGCCAAGGCCATAGCCGCCGCTGAAATGCCAGACCGTGCCGTCGGCCGAACGTGAGTCGAACGGCTCGACCGCGGTCTCGACGCGCTGCATCTCGCGGCGCGAGGCGCGGCTGAGCGGCGCGGAATCGGCGCCGTCGCGCGGCGGCCAGGCGTCGGCGAGGAAGTCGATCCATCGGGCGAGGTCGGCGACGGTCGACCACAGACCGCCCATCGGCGCCAGGCCGCCGTCGAGCGGCGTCGGTTCGGGTGTTCCGTTGTCGGCGCGCAGGCCGACGATGATGTCGGAGCCCGGCGGCGCGTCCCTGGCTTCCCAGACCGTGCGACTCATGCCCAGCGGCTGCAGCAGGCGCTCGGTGATGACGGCCTGCGGCCGCATGCCCGAGGCGCGATGCATCACGCGGCCGATCAGGGCGTAGCCGAGGTTCGAATATTCGAAGGCGGTGCCGGGCGCGCAGGCGAAGAGCGGGCCGGCGCGCACGGCGGCATCGAGGTCGCCGTCGCCGATGTCGAGATGGCGGTCGCCCCAGGGATCGTCCGTCGCCAGCCCACCCTGCATCGACAGCAGGTGCCGCGTGGTGATGGCGGGCGAATCGACGGTCGGTCCCTTCAACGTCGCGAACTCCGGCGCGTAGTGCGCGATCGGCGCATCGAGGTCGAGCTTGCCCTCGTCGCGCAGGATCAGCGCGGCGGCCGCGGTGAAGCTCTTGGTCATCGAGGCGATGCGGAACAGCGAGTCCGGGCCGGCGTCGAAGCCGCTGAAGGCGACGAGGTCGCCGTCGATCACCACGCCGGCGGCCATCGCCGGCACGCGGTCGAGCGCGCGGTGCTGGGCGAACGCGGCCTGGGCAATGCGCCGGATCCTGGCTTTGCTGTCTTCGACCACTTATTCCACCATGAGTTGCTACGCCGATCTTGCCGGCATGCTAAAGTCAGGCCATGTCACCGAGTGATCTTACCGCTGCCGAGGAGAAGTTGCGCCGGGTCTTCGGCTTCGCCGATTTCCGCCCCGGCCAGCGCGAGATCGTCGAGGCCATTGTCGGCGGCCAGGATGTGCTGGCGGTGATGCCCACCGGTGCCGGCAAGTCGCTGTGCTACCAGCTGCCGTCGCTGGTGCGTGACGGCGTCACCGTGGTGGTCTCGCCGCTGATCGCCCTGATGCGAGACCAGGTCGAGGCGCTGCGCGAGCTGGGCATCGGCGCGGCGTCGCTGAACTCGGCCAACGGCACGGCGGGCAACGCGCGCACCTTCGAGATGCTGCGCGAACAGCGCCTGTCGCTGCTCTATTGCGCGCCTGAAAGGCTGGCGCTGGCCGATACCCGCAACGCGCTGGCGGCCGCCGGGGTCGGCCTGCTGGCCGTCGACGAGGCGCATTGCGTCTCGAAATGGGGCCACGATTTCCGCGCCGACTACCTGAACCTGGGCGAAGCGCGCGCGGCGCTGGGTGAGCCGCAGACCGTGGCCTTCACCGCCACCGCCGACGCCGCGACCCGGCAGGAGATCGCCGAGCGCCTGTTCAGGCGCGCGCCGACCGTCTTCGTCCATGGCTTCGACCGGCCCAATTTGCGCCTGGCGATGGCGGCGAAGGAGAACGCGCGGCGGCAGCTGCTGTCCTTCCTGAAGGACCATCGCGGCCAGAGCGGCATCGTCTACCGCGCCTCGCGCAAGAAGACCGAGGACACTGCGGCGATCCTCAACGAGGAGGGCTTCCGCGCCGTGCCCTATCACGCCGGCATGGAGGCCGCCGACCGCACACGCAACCAGGACCTGTTCCAGCGCGAGGACGGCGTGATCGTCGTCGCCACCATTGCCTTCGGCATGGGCATCGACAAGCCGGACGTACGCTTCGTCTGCCACGGCGATCTGCCGAAAGATATCGAGAGCTATTACCAGGAGATCGGCCGCGCCGGCCGTGACGGGCTGCCGGCCGACACGCTGACCCTGTACGGCCTCGACGACATCCGCGTGCGCCGCCTGCAGATCGACGAAAGCGAGGCGGCCGAGGAGCAGAAGCGTGCGCAGCGCCAGCGGCTCAACGCGCTGGTCTCGCTGTGCGAGGCGCCGCGCTGCCGGCGCCAGACCCTGCTGGCCTATTTCGGCGAGAGCGTCGAGCCGTGCGGCAATTGCGATCTCTGCCTCGAGGGCGTCGCGGTGATCGACGGCACCACCGAGGCGCAGAAGGCGCTGTCGGCGATGGTGCGCACCGGCGAGCGCTTCGGCACCGAGCATTTGGTGTCGCTGCTGGTCGGCGAGAGCACGGAGGCGATCCAGCGCTTCCGCCATGACCGGCTGCCGACCTTCGGCGTCGGCAAGGAGCGCGACAAGCGCGAGTGGCGCGCCGTGCTGCGGCAGATCAATGCGCTGGGTCTGGCCACCATGGACATCGCCGAGTACGGCCGCTGGAGCGTGGGCGAGCGCGGCTGGTCGGTGCTGCGCGGCAAGGAACGCGTGGAGATGCGCGACGTGCGCGCCGCCCAGCGACCGCCAAAGAAGGAGGCCGCCGCCCGCAAGGCGCGCGCGGCGATCGGCGAGCAGGCGATGGCCGATGTCGACGAGTCGCTGCTGGATGCGCTCAAGGCGCTGCGCACGCGCATCGCGCGCGCCATGGGCATGGCGGCCTACATGGTGTTTCCCGACCGCACCCTGCTGGACTTCGCACGCCTGAAGCCCGCGACGCCCGAGGCGATGCTGGCCTGCCACGGCGTCGGCGAAGCCAAGCTGGCGCGCCACGGCACCACCTTCCTCGAGGCGATCCGCTCGCACCAGGTGGACGCCGCATGAGCAAGGCCAAGCCGTTTCCGCTGCTGGAGACCGAGCGGCTGCGCCTGCGCCGCTTCCGGGCCGGGGATGTCGACGACCTGCACGCCGCCTTCGGCAGTCCCCGGGCAATGCGGTACTGGAATTCGCCGCCATTCAAGGCACCGACCGAGACCGCGCGCCTGGTGCGCATCATGGCCAAGGCCAACGCGCCGCAATGGTGGCAGCCCTGGGCGATCGCGCGCCGGCGCGACGATCGCTGCATCGGCATGATCAACTATCATCACCGCGAGGCCCGCGACCGCCGGCTGGAGCTGGGCTGGATCCTGGCGCCGCGTCACCAGGGCTGGGGCTATGCGCGCGAGGCCACGGCGGCGGTGATCCGCTATTGCTTCGACCAGCTCGACACGCATCGCATCGAGGCGATGATCGTGCCCGAGAACGTCGCCTCGATCCGGCTTGCGGAGTCCCTGGGCTTCCGCTTCGAAGGCGGCCCCATCCGGGATCGCTGGCGCGCCGGCGGCACCTACCGCAGCGTGCTGATGTACGGCTTGCTGGCGGGAGAGCAGACATGAGCCAGGCGGAAGGCGTCCAGGACGGGCCGAAGGGCCTGGGCGGCTGGCTGATCCTGCCGATGATCGGGCTGGTGCTGTCGCCGTTGCGCATGGGTATCCAGTTCTTCACCGATCTGTGGCCGGTGTTCAATGCCGAGACGTGGCGCCGGCTCAACGACGCGAGCCTGCCGGGACATCAGCCCCTGCTGCCGACGCTGATCGTCGTCGAGACGATCGTCAACGTCGCGATGCTCGCCTTCACCCTGGCGTTGATCTGGTTCTTCTTCCGCAAGTCCAGGCATACGCCGCGCCTCTATATCGTCTGGCTCATCCTGCTGCTGGTGATCCAGGTCGTCGACTCGGCGCTGGTTTCGAGCCTCGGGCTGCCGGTCGACGCCGACTCGATGCGCGACCTCGTCCGCTCGATGGTCACCGCGGCAATCTGGATTCCCTATTTCATCGTGTCGAAGCGCGTGAAGAACACCTTCGTCGAGCCCCGGTCCGATCTTGCTCATCATTTTTGACTGCGACGGCGTGCTCGTCGATACCGAGCCGCTGTCGAACCGCTGCTTCTCCGAAGCGCTCAACCGTGAAGGCCTGGACTGGGACGTGGCGCAGACCATGCGCCGCCTGATGGGCCGCTCGATGAAGAGCTGCATCGAGATCGTCGAGGCCGAGCTCGGCCGCAAGGTGCCGGCGGATTTCGTCGAGCGCCTGCAGGAGCGCACCTTCGCCTGCTTCCGCGAGCAGGGCGTGCGCGCGGTGCCGGGAGTCGTCGCGGCGCTCGATGC
>CAYNOF010001145.1:0-1820 GCA_964398335.1 uncultured Rhizobiaceae bacterium | reverse complement strand
CGCTTCGACGTCACCGACGAGATCGCGGTGAATGGCGAGGCGGAGTTCGCGCGCATCCGACTGGGCCCGGGGCAGCCCGGCGTGGTCGGCGGCAGCAGCGAGTCGATCGTGCACCAGTTCACGACCGGCCTGTCGGTCAGCTACAACGGCGATCCGTTCTACGCCCGCATCGGCCCGCGCTTCCAGCGTGTGGTGTACGTGCAGGGCGATGGCGGCATCGATCAGGACTTCAACCAGTTCGAGATCGCCAGCCGGTTCGGCTACAAGATCACGCCCGAGCTGTCGGTCTTCATCGATCCGTCGTACACGTGGGTGCGCTACGACCAGCAGGTCGATCCGTTCGGCTTCCAGCGCAACTCGCACGGCTTCGACATCCGCGCCGGCATCGCCTACGACATCACGCGCACCATCACGGCAGAGGCGGGCCTCGGCTATTTCCACCGTTCGTACAGCGATCCGCGCCTGGCGCCGATCGGCGGCCTGTCGGCGCTCGCCCGCCTGTACTGGAACCCGACGGACCAGATCTCGGTCGAGCTGGAAGGCAAACGCGGCGTGACCGAGTACCGGACGGCGCTGGCCGGCGTGGCTTCGGGCAACGCGGTCAGCACCGGCATTTCGCTCCGTGTCGGCTACCTGCCGATCGATCAGCTGCTGTTCGATGCCGGCTTCGCCTGGCAGCGGCTCGACTACACCGCGCCGCTCACCCGCACCGACAACTATTACACCTTCGACATCGGTGCGAAGTACTTCATCATCCCGCAGGTCTTCATCGGCCCGCGCTACTACCACGAGACCCGCAGCTCCGATACCGCCGGCCTCGGCTATCAGGACAACCGCTACCTGCTAACGCTTGGCGGGCAACTGTGATACCGTCCCGCGGGGTGTAGAAAACCGCTGCGGGATGGTCCTATCGTGACAAGTCAGTACGGCCACACGCGTTTCGGTCGCGCATTCCGATTCCTGTTCAGCCTGTTGCTGGGCAGCCTTTTCGCTGTCGCCTTGGCGGCGTGCGACTCGTCAGGCGGCGCTCCCAGCGCGCGCGCGCCCGACAAACCCGCCGGTGTCGGCGGCCTGGACTACAAGCTCGGTGTCGGCGACAGGGTCAAGGTGGTGGTGCTGGGCCAGTCCGACCTCGGTGGCGAGCTCGAGGTCGATGCGGGCGGCAAGATCGTCGTCGCGCTGGTGGGCGAGGTCATGGCCGCCGACCGCACCGTCGGTCAGGTGCAGGCCGACATCAGCGCCAAGCTATCACAGGGCATTCTGCGCGAGCCCAGGGTCACGGTGCAGGTGGTCGGCTATCGGCCCGTGACCGTGCTGGGCCAGGTGCGCCAGCCTGGCCGCTATCCCTTCTCCTTCGACATGAATGTGCGCAGCGCGGTGGCCATGGCCGGCGGTTACGAACGTCGCGGCAGCACCGAAAACGCCATCATCTACCGCCACGGTCAGAAGCTGGAGGGCAATGCCGAAACCTTCCTGGCGCCCGGCGATACCATCGAGATCCCGAAAAAGTTCTTCTGATCGATTCGACGCACCATCGACCCACGGGCCGGCCTTCGCCGGCCCGTTTTCGTTTGCGGCCCTCCGGAATGGAGACCCGGCTCCGTCACATCGCGCAGAGGATCTGCTTATAATCCACTGATATTCATACATTTTTTCATCGCGCGTTTTTGACGGTGGATTTCCTTAGAAGTTTTGAGTAAAATCAAAAGGATAGATTCTAATATTGAAGTGAAATTTCATCCAAATGCGATTTCCCGCTCTTTTCCTGACCTGTTCCATCCTTTCCGTCGCCGCCTTCGGCGCCGCGGCGCAGGCTCAGC
>CAYNOF010001144.1:0-9489 GCA_964398335.1 uncultured Rhizobiaceae bacterium | reverse complement strand
ACCATCATCGCCACGGCGCTGATCGATACCGGCAGCCGCATGGACGAGGTGATCTTCGAGGAGTTCAAGGGCACCGGTAACTCGGAAATCATCCTCGACCGCAAGCTCTCCGACAAGCGCACCTTCCCGGCGATCGACATCACCCGCTCGGGCACGCGCAAGGAGGAGCTGCTGGTCGACCGCGGCACGCTTTCCAAGATGTGGGTGCTGCGCCGCATCCTCATGCCGATGGGCACCGTCGATGCGATGGAGTTCCTGCTCGACAAGCTCAAGACCAGCAAGAACAACGCCGACTTCTTCGCCTCGATGAACCAGTAAGGCGACCAGCGTGCGCTTCGCGTCGGCCGACGAGGCGATGCGCGCGCTGTTCGCCGCGTTCGGCCCGGTCGACGATCCGGACTGGCGTTTCACGTCGATATTCGCCGCCGAGTCGATCGATCCGAGACATCCTGACATCCGCACCGCTCGCGGCGCCATCGCGCGCACGATGCATTTCGGCCTCGTGCGCGTCGATCTCGCGACCGGCATCGTCGAATTCATCGACGAGGATCATCGCGACGGCGGCGACTACGTGACCCGCCGCGCCCAGCTGTCCGACGACTGGATCGGGGCCTTACGCGCGCTCAGTTAGGCGAGCGCCATCTCCAGCACGCGCGCGACATGCAGCGCCTCGCGTTGGGCACCATCATGGATCTGGTGCCGGCAACTCGTGCCATCGGCGATGATCAGCGCGTCGGCGCCCGCCGCGCGCACCGCCGGCAGCAGCGACAGCTCGGCCATCGCCATCGACACGTCGTGGTGCGAGGCCTCATAGCCGAAGGCGCCGGCCATGCCGCAGCAGCTCGACTCGATCGGCGTCGTCGTCAGGCCCGGGATCCAGCCCAGCACCGTCTGCACCGGACCCATCGCGCCGAAGGCCTTCTGGTGGCAATGCCCATGCAGCAGCGCCTGGCTCTGCGCCAAGGGTTTGAGCTTGAGATCGCAGCGGCCCGCCGCCTTCTCACGCGCGAGGAACTCCTCGAACAGGAAGCTGTTGTCGGCAATGCGGCCGGCTTCGTCGCCCAGGCCCATCACCGTGTACTCGTCACGCAGCGACAGCAGGCACGAGGGCTCCAGCCCGACGATCGGCACGCCACGCGCGACGAAGGGTGTGACAGCGGCGATCAGCCGTGATGCCTCGCGCTTTGCCTCATCGACGAGGCCGGCGGCGAGATAGGTGCGGCCGCAGCACAGCGGGCGTTCACCGTCAGTCGGCGAAGCGACATGCACCTTGTAGCCGGCCGCCTCGAGTACCCGCAGCGCGGCGCGCGCGTTGTCGGGCTCGAAGTAGGTGTTGAAGGTGTCGGCGAGGAAGACGACCTCGTGCGTGCCTGACGTCGTGCCGGTCGAACGGAAACGATCGCCGCGCCATTTCGGCAGCGAACGTTTGGCCGAGAAGCCGAGCAGTTTCTCCGAAAGCGCCGCAGCGCCGGGCAGCGTGTCGCGCAGGTTGAACAGCCACGGCATGCGCGCGGCCCAGGGTGCGTAGCGTGGCAGGTGGGCGATCAGCTTGTCCTTCAAGCTCACGCCGTTGCGTCGGGCGCGCTGGTGCGCCACCTCGATCTTCATGCGCGCCATGTCGACGCCGGTGGGGCAGTCGCGCTTGCAGCCCTTGCAGGCGACGCAGAGATCCATCGCCGAGGCGACGGCGTCGGAGGTCAGTGCCTCGGAGCCAAGCTGGCCGCTCAGCGCCAGCCGCAGCGTGTTGGCGCGGCCGCGCGTGAGGTCCTGCTCGTTGCGGGTGACGCGGAAGCTGGGGCACATCGTGCCGGCGTCGAACTTCCGGCAATGGCCGTTGTTGTTGCACATCTCCACGGCCTTGGCGAAACCGCCGGCCGGATCGCCGCCGGTGCCAGGTGGAGTCGTGATCTCGGTGCGCGGATCGGCCTGCACGTTCCACGCCGACCAGTCGAGCGCGGTCTTCAGCTCGACGCTGCGATAGCCGGGCTTGAAGCGGAACAGCTCGCGCTGGTCCATCCTGGTGGGCCGCACGATCTTGCCGGGATTGAGGATGCCGTGCGGATCGAAGGCGTCCTTCAGCTCCTCGAACGCCCTGGTGAGCCTGGGCCCGAACTGCCAGCCCACCCACTCGCTGCGCACCAGCCCGTCGCCGTGCTCGCCGGAAAACGCACCCTTGTACTCGCGCACCAGCGCGCCGGCTTCCTCGGCGATCGCGCGCATCTTCTGCGCACCGTCGCGGCGCATGTCGAGGATCGGCCGTACATGCAGCGTGCCGACGCTGGCATGGGCGTACCAGGTGCCGCGCGTGCCGTGCTTCTCGAAGACATCCGTGAGCCGCGAGGTGTAATCGGCGAGGTGCTCCAGCGGCACCGCGCAATCCTCGATGAAGGAGACGGGCTTACCGTCGCCCTTCATCGACATCATGATGTTCAGGCCGGCCTTGCGCACCTCCCACAGGGCGGACTGCGCCTTGGCGTCGACCATCTCGACGACGCTGCCGGGCAGGCCGAGATCGCCCATCAGGCTCACCAGCCGTTTCAGATCGCGGATCTGCGTGTCGCGATCCTCGCCGGCGAACTCGACCAGCAGGATGGCCTGCGGCTCGCCGATCAGCGCCGCGTCGATCACCGGCCGGAAGGCGGGATTGGCGCGCGCCAGATCGATCATGGTGCGATCGACCAGCTCGACGGCCACCGGCTTGAGCGTGACGATGTGCTGCGTCAGCTCCATCGCGCGGCGGAAGCTCGGGAAGTTCACCACGCCCAAGGTCTTGTGCTTGGGCAGCGGCGAGAGCTTGAGCGTCAGTCGCCGCGTCACCGCCAGCGTGCCCTCGCTGCCGACCAGCAGATGCGCGAGGTTGATCGAGTTGTCGGTCGTGTAGGGCCGCTCGCTCTGGGGATGGAAGACGTCGAGATTGTAGCCGCCGACCCGGCGCAGCACCTTGGGCCACAGCCGCTCGATCTCGCCCTGCTCGCGCGCCGCCAGGCCGCGGGCGATCTCGGCCAGACGTCTGACGTGCGGGTTGGCATCGTCCTCGTCGTAGCGGCCGAAGCGCGCTTCGCTGCCGTCGGCGAGGATGGCGTCGATCGCCTCGACGTTGTGCACCATGTTGCCGTAGCGGATCGATCGGCTGCCGCAGGAATTGTTGCCGGCCATGCCGCCCAGCGTGCATTGCGCCGAGGTCGAGACGTCGACCGGGTACCACAGCCCGTGCGGCTTGAGGAACGCGTTGAGGTGGTCGAGCACCAGGCCGGGCTGCACGGTGACCGAGGCGCGCTCCTTGTCGAACGCGATGACTTCGCGCAGGTGCTTGCTGAAATCGACGACCAGCGCCTCACCCACCGTCTGGCCGCACTGCGAGGTGCCGGCCCCGCGCGGCAGGATCGGCACCTTCAGGTCGTGCGCGACGTCGACCACCGCGCGCAGATCGTCCTCGTCGCGCGGCACCACCACGCCGACCGGGTCGATCTGGTAGATCGACGCATCGGTGGCGTAGCGGCCGCGCGCAGCGGCGTCGAACATCACCTCGCCCTTGAGCGCACCTTTCAGCGTGCGTTCGAGCGTGCGGACAGGTGCCTTGGGCGGCTGGGGTGATGTCGCGACGTCGGTCATGGTCACACCTTGATGTCGGCTTCCTTGGTGACCTTCGCCCATTTCTCGATCTCGCCGCGGATGCGCTTGGCGAAGTCGGCGCGCGACTCGCCGCCGGTCTGTGCCGACTGCTCCTGCCAGATCTTCTTGAGCTTGGGGTCGTTCAAGGCCTTCACGACCTCGGCATGCATGCGCTCGACGATCGGCTCCGGCGTGCCCTTGATCGCCCACACGCCGTACCAGGTCGCGACCTCCCAGCCCGCCACGCCGACCTCGGCCGCCGTCGGGATGTTGGGGAACTCGGTCAACCGCTCCCTGGTGGCGACGGCGAGGCCCTTGAGCTTGCCGGTCTTGATCGGCTGCGCCGAGGTGCCCATGCCGTCGAACATCATGTCGACCTGGCCGGCCAGCAGATCGTTCATCGCCGGACCGGCGCCGCGGAACGGCACGTGCACGAGGTTGGTCTTGGTCAGCAGCTTGAACAGCTCGCCGGCGTAGTGGTGCGCGGTGCCTGCGCCGGGCGAGGCGTAGTTCACCTTGCCGGGGTTCTTGCGCACATAGTCGAGGAATTCGGGCAGCGTGTTGACCGGCACGCGCTCGGGGTGGATCGACACGACCTGCGGCACCAGCGCCAGCATGGTGATTGGCTCGAAGGCCTTCTCGAGGTCGTAGTCGAGGGTCTTGTAGATGTTGGGCGCGATGGTGTGGTGGATCGCGCCGATGAAGAAGGTGTTGCCGTCGGGCTTGGCCTTGGCCGCCTGCGACGCCCCGACGGTGCCGCCGGCGCCGCCCTTGTTGTCGACGATCACCTGCTGGCCCAACGTCTCGGACAGCATCGCCGCCACCGGGCGGGCGAAGACATCCGTGCCCCCGCCGGCGGGGAACGGATTGACGAACACGATCGGCTGGCTGGGCCAGGTTTCGGCACGCACGATTGCCGGTGCGGCCAACGCGGTGAGACCGCCGGCGACCATCGCACGGCGGGTGATACGAGTACGCATGGAATCCGTCCTTCCCTAACTACTGAGTTTCATTACCCCGTTGTCATTTCCTCGAGGACCGCATCGCGCTTGTGCGCGAGGTGGTCCACCAACACGCGGCGCAAACGCTCCCCATCGCGCGCCGCCAGGGCTTCGAGCATCTCGCCGTGATCGGCGACCGCCCTGTCCCATTTTTCCTGGATGTAGTTCGAGCGAAAGCGCAGCGCATGCAGGCGATCGTTGAGCGCCCGGTAGGTGCGCGTCAGCGTCGGATTGCCGGCGATGGCGTTGATGCGCTCGTGGATGATGCGGTTGATCCGGTAGTAGTTCGGCAGGTCGCGCTGCGCGTGATGGGCGACCATCTCCTGGTGCATGGTGCGCAGCGCCGCGATATCGGCGTCGGTGACGTGCCGGCAGGCGAGCTCGCCCGACAGGCCCTCGAGCGCGCCCATCACGTCGAAAGTGTCGCGCACCTCCGCCGGCGAGAGCTTCACCACCTGCGCGCCGCGATTGGGCAGCACCGAGATCAGGCCCTCGGTTGCCAGCACGCGCAACGCCTCGCGCAGCGGCGTGCGCGAGATGCCGAGCTGCTCGCACAGCTCGCGCTCGTTGAGCCGCGCGCCGGGCTCCAGCCGGCCCTCGACGATCATGTCGCGCAGCCGGCTCGCCACCGCGGCGTGCAGCGCCTGGCGGCTGATCAGGGCTGATGGCCCGTCCATCGCCTCATATGTCTCCTGACGCAAACCCGTCTGGACTCACTCTGGCATATTGTATACAAAATGCCAAGCTATCAGCGAGCGGAGGGACCGACCATGCTGCGTCTCAACGGGCATCCCAGCGGCCGCCATTTCCTGCAGATCCCCGGTCCCACCAACGTGCCGGACCGCGTCCTGCGCGCCATCGATCATCCGACGATCGACCATCGCGGGCCGGAATTCCAGGCGATGGCGCTGAAGGTCCTGCGCGACGTGCGCCTGGTCTTCCAGACCCAGCAGCCGGTCGTGATCTACCCGTCCTCGGGCACCGGCGCCTGGGAAGCCGCCCTGGTCAACACGCTCTCGCCCGGCGATCCGGTGCTGATGGTCGAGACCGGCCACTTCGCGACCTTGTGGAAGAAGATCGCCGACAAGTTCGGCCTGAAGCCGGAGTTCATTCCCGGCGACTGGCGCCGTGGCGTCGATGCCTCGATGCTCGAGGCACGGCTGCGCGAGGACAAGGGCCACGCCATCAAGGCGGTGTGCGTGGTGCACAACGAGACCTCGACCGCGGTGACCTCGGACATCGCCGCCGTGCGACGCGCGATCGATGCGGCCAGGCATCCGGCGCTGCTGATGGTCGACACGATCTCCTCGCTGGGCTCGATCGACTATCGCCACGACGAGTGGGGGGTCGACGTCACGGTCGGCGGCTCGCAGAAGGGGCTGATGCTGCCGCCGGGCCTGTCGTTCAACGCGATCAGCCAGAAGGCTCTGGCGGCGTCGAAGAGCGCCAGGATCACGCGCTCCTACTGGAGCTGGGACGAGCAGCTGGCGATGAACGCCAATGGCTGGTTCCCCTACACGCCGGCCACCAACCTGCTCTATGGCCTGAGCGAAGCCATCGACATGCTGATGGAGGAGGGCCTCGCCAATGTCTTCGCGCGTCACGCGCGGCTTGGCGAGGCGACGCGACGCGCGGTGCGTGCCTGGGGGCTGGAGCTGCTCTGCGTCACTCCGGCCGAATACAGCAACGCGCTGACCGCCGTGCGGATGCCCGCGGGCCACGACGCCGACGCCTTCCGCAAGGTCGTGCTGGCGAAGTTCAACATGTCGCTCGGGCAGGGCCTGACCAAGGTCGCCGGCAAGATCTTCCGCATCGGCCATCTCGGCGACTTCAACGACCTGTCGCTGGTCGGCACCCTGGGCGGCGTCGAGATGGGCCTCGCGGTCGCCGGCGTGCCGCACAAGAGCGGCGGCACGCAGGCGGCGATGGACTATCTCAAGAGCGTCGCATCGGGCGCGGCCGGGGCACAGGCCCGCGCAGCGGAATAGGCTGGCGCGCCGTCGTCGACAGCGCATTCATCGCCACAGGATGCTCCCGCCATCATGAAATGGAGGGAAGCATGGCTCTGAAGATCTATGGCGTCGCCGCCTCCCGTGCGTCGCGCGCCTTGTGGGCGGCCGAGGAACTCGGCCTGACCTACGAGCATATCAAGGTGGCGGCCTCGGGCGGTGCCTCGCACACGCCCGAGATGCTGAAGCTCAATCCCAACGGCCATGTCCCTGTCATCGACGACGATGGCGTGGTCGTGTGGGAGTCGATGGCGATCAACCTGTACCTCGCCAAGAAGGCCGGCGGCGCACTGGCACCGAAGGACCTCGCCGAGGATGGCCACATGACCATGTGGAGCTTCTGGGCGATGACCGAGTGCGAGAAGGCGGCGCTGCAGGTCCTGTTCCACCGCGCCGTCTACCCGGAGGACAAGCGCGACGAGAAGGTGGCGCAGGACGCGATCGCCACGCTCCGGGGTCCGCTGGGCGTGCTCGACGGCGCGCTGAAGGCGGGTGGCGGCCATCTTGTCGGCGGCCGCTTCACCATCGCCGACCTCAACGTCGCGGCGGTGCTGTCGTTGTCGCGTCCGGCGCGCGATCTCCACGCCGGGTTTCCCGGTGTCGGCGCCTGGCTGAAGTCCTGCCTCGACCGGCCGGCACAAAAGAAAGTACAGGGCATGCGCTGAATTTGTGGGCAGTGTGGCATCGGCGCCGCATCGACCCCGTGTATCCATGGATAGTGGGGCGAGCGTGGCGCCGACGCCTATCGGTTCCATATGCCGCCCGTCAGAAAGCTGTAACCCATTGATGGCATGGCGGAATTGCCGATGCCCTTAAGCCAGGCAGGGGGAATTTTCGGTCGCTTTTGGTCACACGTGCATGCCATAGTCCGGCCGAACCCGGACGGCATTGGGGGCTAAGCCCGACGGGGGGAGAGCGATATGACCGGATCCGACCGGGCCAGGCGTGTGCTGATCTACAGCCACGACAGTTTTGGACTGGGGCACCTCAGCCGGTGCCGCACCATCGCCAATGCGCTGGCGGCCGCCGACGAGGATCTTTCCGTCCTGATCATCTCGGGCTCGCCGATCATCGGCAGCTTCGATTTCGGTGCGCGCGTCGACTTCGTGCGCGTGCCCGGCATCGGCAAGCGCAGTGACGGCGAATACGAGGCACTGAACCTGAATATCGGCATCGACCGCACCGTCGCCATGCGCGCGGCGCTGATCCGCGAGACCGCGGAGATGTTCGACCCCGACCTGTTCATCGTCGACAAGGAACCGCTGGGCCTGCGCGGCGAGGTGCACGAGACCCTGAAGCTGCTCAAGGCGCGCGGCACGCCGCTGGTGCTGGGCCTGCGCGACGTGATGGACGAGCCGACCATGCTGGCGCCTGAGTGGAAGCGCAAGAACGTGCTGCCGGCGCTGAAGCATCTCTACGACGAGATCTGGATCTACGGCCTGCCGCAGTTCAACGACCCGCTGAGCGGCATCACGCTGCCCAAGGCGGTGCGGCGCAAGACCGTCTACACCGGCTACCTGCGCCGCGACCTGCCGCGCGAAAGCGACGACCTCGCGGTGCTGCACGATCTGCACCGGCCCTACATCCTGGTGACCGCCGGCGGTGGCGGCGACGGCGAGGCGGTGGTCGACTGGGTGCTGCGCGCCTATGAGCACGACGCCAATATCCCCTATGCCGCGATCGTGGTCTTCGGCCCCTTCATGGCGACCGAAGCGCGCGAGGCCTTCCGCCAGCGCGCCGAGAAGCTGCGCGGCGGGCCGGTGCGCACCTTGACCTTCGAGACCAATCTCGGCCCGCTGATGGCCGGCGCCGCCGGCGTGGTCGCCATGGGCGGCTACAACACGTTCTGCGAGATCCTGTCCTTCGACAAGAAGGCGCTGATCGTGCCGCGCACCGTGCCGCGCCGCGAGCAGTACATCCGCGCCCAGGGCGCGCGCCAGCTGGGGCTGTCCAACATGCTGGAGGATGACGGCGTGCACGAGCCGGCGAAGATGGCTACCGCCCTGCGGCAGCTGCCGCAGCAGGGCCTGCCGTCCGAGGTGGTGATCCCCGGCCTGCTCGACGGGTTGCCCAATGTCGGCAAGCTGGTGGGACGCCACCTGCGGCGACCGGTGTGGCGGCCGGTACCCGTCATGCTGCCGCAGGACGATGCCGCTGTCCCGGAATCGGCGCGGCGGCGTAGACAGGCGTGAACGCACCGGCCGACCTCGGCCCGACCCTGGCCATCGTCGTCAAAGGTTATCCGCGGCTGTCGGAGACCTTCATCGCGCAGGAGATCGCCGCCTTCGAGGATCGCGGGCTGAACATCCTGATCGTCTCGCTGCGCCATCCCACGGAGAGCAAGACACATCCGGTGCACCAGCGCATCCGCGCCCGGGTGCTGTATCTCCCGGAATATCTCTATCAGGAGCCGCTGCGTGTGCTGAAGGCGTGGTGGGCGGCGCGCCGCCTGCCGGGCTACCGCGCCGCGGCGCGGCCATGGCTGGCCGATTGGCACCGCGACCGTACGCCCAATCGCGGCCGCCGCTTCGGCCAGGCGCTGGTGCTGGCGCACGAGCTGCCGGCCACCGTGCGGGCGCTGCACGTGCACTTCCTGCACACGCCCGCCTCGGTGACGCGCTATGCCGCGATGATGCGTGGCCTGCCATGGAGCGGCTCGGCCCACGCCAAGGACGTCTGGACCACGCCCGACTGGGAGATCCGCGAGAAGCTCGCCGATTGCCAATGGCTGGTGACCTGCACCGCGACGGGCCGCGACCATCTGGCGGCGCTGGCGCCGACCAGGGATCGTGTACAGCTGATCTACCACGGCCTCGATCTGGCACACCTGCCGCCGCCGCCGCCGCCTCGGCCACCGCGCGACGGCC
>CAYNOF010001143.1:0-3659 GCA_964398335.1 uncultured Rhizobiaceae bacterium | reverse complement strand
ATTCCGGTGAACCACGTCATGCTGATGATCGCCGGCAACAGCTCGGAAGACGCCCAGATCACGCAACATATCGCCGCCCGGCCGCCCGAGGGCGGCCTGCATTCGGCGTTTTTCCAACGGCAGTACAAGCTCACATAGGCGGCTGGCTGGGGCGCCAGGATTCGAACCTGGGAATGGCGGAATCAAAATCCGCTGCCTTACCACTTGGCTACGCCCCATCGCGAAAAGCGCGCGGACCATACTGAGCGGTGCCCGCCGTGGCAACTATGGCACCCGCGTCTTCTTTCGGCCGCTTTTGCTGCAGTGACCGCTGGAACTTCATTCTGCGCCTTGCCGTTGACGGCCGACCATCAAAGGAAGGAGCGGGACCATGGCCAATACGACGAACACCACCAATAGCGGCGGCGGCAATGGCGGCCTCTACTTCATCGTCGGCGCCATCACGGTCGCGGTGATCCTGATCATCGCCATCCTCACCGGTGCCATCAACATCACCGGTCGGAGCGGTGGCGGCGGTCCGAGCAAGAAGCTCGACATCACGATCGAGCAGCCGAAGACGCCCGCACCGGCGCCGGGCAAGTGACGACGGCTCAGGACGGCGGCTCAGGACGGCGGCGCCACGCCGCGCAGGATGTCGGCAGGCACGAAGGTGGCGTCGGCGTAGAGCAGGGCGACCGCTGCCGGTTCCAGCGCGATATCCAGGATCCTGCCGACCACAATGGTGTGCGTGCCTGCCACCATCGTGTTCACCGTCTCGCAGGCGAAGGTGACCGGACAGCCGACCAGCGCCGGCACGTCGTCGTTCATGGTGCGCCACTCGCCCAGGCCCTCGAAGCGCGCATCGCCCTCGACGCCGTCCATGCCGGCGAAGCGCTCGGCGATCTTGCGGTGCTGCGGCGCCAGGATGTTCACACAGAATTTGCGGCTGGCGACGATCAGCGGATGGGCGCTGGCGTTGCGGTTGACGCAGACCAGAAGCTGCGGCGGATCGGCCGACACCGAGCACACGGCGGTAGCCGTCAGCCCGCCACGCTCGCCGGCATGGCGCGTGGTGATCAGGGTCACGCTGGCCGCCAGATGGCGCATGCCCTTCTTGAAGGCGGCGGCGTCGAACGTCATCGGCCCATCCTCTCTACGCTGGCCCGCAGAGTGGGGGATGGCTCGCCGCGGCGCAACCTTGCTTCGGCACTATGCGAAATGCGGCATCACCCGGCGGCCGAACAGCTCGACCGAGCGCCGCGCGTCCTCGAAGCCGATGGTGTTGAAGTTCACCTGCAGCGAGGCGATCTCGAAGCCGCCGACCTGCCGCTGGTAGGCGGCGATCTGCTCGCGGATATCCTCGGGCGTGCCGATCCACGCCGCGCCCTTGGCGAGCTGCGACTCGTAGGTCTCCTGCGCCAGCCCCGTTATGATCTGGTCATAACCGGGGTAATCGGCCGAGCTCGTGCCCGCCGTCCATTCGCCGGCAGCGTCGACCAGCGATTTCAGATAGCGGTTCAGCGGATCGCGCGCGACGCGCGCGGCCTCCTCGCGGTCCTCGTGACAGAGCATGTGGAAGGCCAGCATCACGCGGCCATCGCCGGGATGGCCGGCGCTCTTCCAGCCCTCGCGATAGAGCGCCAGCAGCTCGGCCATCCGGCCGCCGGCCAGCGGGATCGCCATGACGGAGAAGCCGTTGCGGCCGGCCAGCGTGAAGCTCTCCGGCGTGCCCAGCGCGGCGATCCACAGCGGCGGATGCGGGCGCTGCGTCGGGCGCGGCAGCGAGGTCGTCGGCGGGAAGGAGTGGAAGCGCCCCTGGCGGGCGACGGTCTCCCCGGCGAGCAGCGCGCGCACCTGCTCGATGCCCTCGTCGAAGCGCGCGCGGCTGTCGTCGAGCTTGACGCCGAAGCGGCTGAACTCGTGCGGCAGGAAGGCGCGCGCGAAGCCCACTTCGAGCCGCCCGCCGCTGATCGCGTCGAGCATGCCGATCTCGCCGGCGAGCTTCAGCGGATGGTTGAACGCCGGCAGCACCGCGCCGGTGACCAGCCGCGCGTTCTTGGTGCGCTGCGCGGCCGCGGCAAGGAAGACGATCGGGTTGGGCGAGTAGCCGCCATAGGGATGGAAATAATGCTCGACGATGCGGATATGGCTGTAGCCCAGCGGGTCGGCCAGCGACACGAGCTCGAGGCTCTCGCGGAAATAGGCATCGGCCGCCTTCTCGTCGGGGCCGACGTCGGGGAAGAACTGGAGACCGAATTGCATATTAGTAAGTGTACTTACTATTGGTCGCGGGTCAAATGTCGACCAGCTTCGCCAGCAGGGCGAGGAAGGTCTTGCGTTCCGCAGCCGACAGCGGCGCCAGGATGCGGCGCTGGGCGCGGCGCACCGGGGCCTCGGCGGCTTCCAGCAGGCGTCTGCCCCGCGGCGTCAGGGTGAGTACCCGGCTGCGGCGGTCGCGGGCGTCGGGCGCGCGGCTGATCAGCCGCCGTCGGACCAGGCGCGCCACGACATCGCCGATGGTGGCGCGGTCAAGCGCGGCCAGGCCGGCCAGGGTCGACTGGTCGATGCCGGGATATGCCGCCAGGACAGATAGTATGGCGTACTGGATCGGCGTGATGTCGCAGGCCGAGCACTCCTCCATGAAGAGGGCGACGGCGATCTGCTGGCTGCGGCGGATGAGGTGACCAGGCTTGCCGTGAAGATCCTGCAGGCTCATGTGCCCACAAGCCGCGCCCCATGGCTTTCGTCAAGCCGCCGATCGCGGTTGATCGCCCCGGCGGGACAAGGGCACCCTGCGGCCCATGGATATGGACGTGGAGCAGGCTCCACCGCCCCCCGCCTACAGCCCGGCCGTGCGCGACCTCGTGCGCACGACCCTGCGCTCGGCCCGCGCCGAGCTGCTGGCGAGCCGCGAGCTGGTGCTGGGCGGGCGCGAGCCGGTGGGCATCCACCGCAGCCGCGTGGCCCTGCGCCGCCTGCGCGCCGCGCTGGCGCTGTTTCGCGAGCCGCTGGCCGGCGATCCGATCCTGGAGCTGCGCGAGGATGCCAAGCGGCTGGCCACGGCCTGCGGACCCACCCGCGACATCGACGTCCTGCTGACCGGCGAATTCGCCCGCGCCGTGACGGCGCTGGCGCATCTGCCGCGTGCGCCGGCCGATCTCGCGGCCTTGCGCGAGACCGCGCTGCGTCTGCGCCGCACCCGGCACCAGCAGGCCCGCGCGGCGCTGTCGGGCGAGGCCTTCACCGCCTTCGACCACGCGCTGGCGGCGTGGCTCGACCGGCCTGTTGCGGTCGTCGATCCGTCGACGGAGGAGACGATTGGCCCGCTGGCCTTCGCTCGCGAGCACCTGCGCAAGCGTCACAAGCGCATCATCAGGCGCATCAAGGAACTCGACGAGCTGCCGGCCGAGGCACGCCACATCTTGCGGCTGCAGGTCAAGAAGCAGCGCTATGCCGCCTCGTTCCTGGCGCCGCTTTTTGACCCGGCGGCGGCGCGCGCCTATATCGGGGCCGCGGCGGCGCTGCAGGACGCGCTGGGCCTGGCCAATGACCGGGTGGAGGCCATGCGCATCGTCGGCGAGATCGCCGATGGGGCGCGGCCGGCCGGCCGGCTGGACTGGATCGCCGGTGCGCTCAGCTTCTGGCTGTCGGCGGCGCCGACGGTGGAGATCGAGGACGCG
>CAYNOF010001142.1:0-3094 GCA_964398335.1 uncultured Rhizobiaceae bacterium | reverse complement strand
GATGCTCTCGATGTCGGCACCTTCCTTGTCGCGGCGCAGGAAGGTGTAGAGCACGCCCGACAGCGACGACATGTAGGCCTGCAGGACGGCGCCCACGATCCACATCACGATGAACACGACGGGCATGTTGCGCGCGCCGGTGGCGCCGACCAGGGCGAAGGCGATGCCCATGGTGATCGCCATGATCACGATCCACGATACGACCATCACGCCGAAGACGCGCCAGCGCCGGCCCTCGGTGAGGGTCGAGCTGCGGGTGAACGAGGCGCCGACACCCGTCTGCTCGATCACGGCGGCGGGAATCGCCACCGCCCACATGGTCATCAGGAACAGGCCCGGCACGATCAGCAGGACCATGCCCAGGCCGATGCCGAGACCGGCGAGGATTGCCACGCCGATCGATGCCGGCAGCCGGCTGAAGCCCTGGCTCAGGCACTCGCCGATGCCGACCTTGGTGCCGCGCAGCGACTGCACCGTGCCGTAGATCAAGGTGATGGTAACCACCTGGCCCAGCACGAGGTTGACGATGGTCTTCAGGATCTCCGGCACGCCGGCCAGGGTCAGCAGCAGGCTGGGAAGACCGATCAGCAGGGCGAGGCCCACGAAGGGCACGAAATTGCCGAACACCGTGCTGAACGCCGCGCCGATCGCCGAGCCGACCGTCCAGTCGAAACTGCTGGGCCTCGCTTCGCTCATGGCCATGTCGATCTCCCCCGAGTAGGTCCGTGACAGCGAACGCTAACACGGCCTCGACCACGCAACCAGCGCCGGCGCGGGCGGGTCAGTCGAAGACCGACGCGATGCTCTCGATGTCGGCACCTTCCTTGTCGCGGCGCAGGAAGGTGTAGAGCACGCCCGACAGCGTCGACATGAAGGCCTGCGTGATGCCGCCGACGATCCACACCATGAGCGATACCGGCGTCTCGTCGCTGTCGAGCCTGGAGCCCATCGCGACACCGAGGACGAGGCTGATCCCGATGGCGACGATCCAGGACACCATGAGCGCGCCGAAGACACGCCAGCGGCGCCCTTCGGTGAGAGTCGAGCTGCGCGTGAAGGCGGCACCGACGCCGGTGCGTTCGACGACGGCCGCAGGAATCGCCACCGCCCACTGGGTCGCCAGGTAGAAGCCGGGGATGACCAGCAGGATCAGGCCGACGACGATGCCCAAGCCGGAGAGGATGGCGACGCCGAGCGCGGCGGGCAGCCGGACGATGCCCTGGTTGAGGCAGTCGCCGATACCGACCTTGTTGCCGCGCAACGACTGCACCGTGCCGTAGATCAGCGTGATGGTGACCACCTGGCCGAGCACCAGGTCGACGAGGCTCCGGAGCAGCTCGTGGGCGTCGGCCAGCGTCAGCAGCAGGCTCGGCACGTCGACCAGCAGCGCCAGGCCGATGAACGAGGCCAGGTTGGCGAGAAGCGTGCTGATCGTCACGCCGATCGCCGAACCGACGCTCCAGTCGAAGCCGCCAGGCGTCGCATCGCTCATCGCCATGTCGCTTTTCCCCCGGAAGGTCGATGGCCCGCGGACGCCAACACGGCCTCCATCAGTCGAACACCGCGGCGATGGTCTCGATATCGGCGCCTTCCTTGTCGCGCCGCAGGAAGTAGTAGAGGACGCCCGACATGGCCGACAGGTAGGCCTGCAGGATGCTGCCGACGAACCACAACGGGATCAGCATGATCAGCCATCTGTCGCCGGGCCCGCTCCCGAGCAGCGGCACAAGGGCGATCAAGGCGCCGAAGTAGACCGCCGCGTAGATCAGCCACGACAGGAAGATCGTGCCGAAGACCCTCCAGCGACGTCCGCTGGTGAGATGCAGGCTGCGTGAAAAGGATCCGAGGATGCCCGGCTTCTCGACGACGGCGGCGGGGATCGCCACGGCCCACAGGGTGATCAGGAACAGGCCGGGAAGGACCAGCACAAGCAGACCGAGGGCGTAGAGGAGAACGGCGATGATCGCCACGACGATGGCGACCGGCAGACGCCTGAATCCCTGGCCGAGGCACTCCAGAAACCCGGCCTTGCGGCCGCGCAGCGATTGCACCGTGCCGTAGATCAGGATGATCGTCACGATCTGGCCGATCACCAGGTCGGCGAGCAATGTCAGCCCCAACTGCAGGCCGGCCCGATCGAGGACCGCGCGGGGAATGCCGATCAGCAGGGACAGGCCGACGAACGGCACGAAGTTGCGGAACACGGTGGCGAACGACGCGCCGATGGCGCTGCCGACGCCCCAGTCGAAGCGGCCCGGCATCGCCACCGCAGAGGCCACGGCCGACCCCTCGGCGGCCATTGTCAGGCGACCAGCGCCTGCGCCGCCGAGAGCGTCACCGGCCGGTCCGACAGCAAGAGGTCGGTGGCCCTCTCCTCCCACTCGTCGCGCGCCAGCGAGAACGGATCGCGCGCCGTCAGGCGATGCTCCACCACCATGCGTGCCAGCAGCAGGCGCCGCGCATCGCCACCGCGCGCGCCCAGGCTCGCGCCTTCGCTCGCCAGCAATGCCGCCGTCGCGGCGTGGTACAGCGCCCCGGCGGCCACACGGCTGCGGTTCTCCAGCGCGGGGTCGGCGGCGACGCGTTCGGCGAAATCGGCGGCGCGGCCGATCGCGGCGTTGAGCGCGCCGCGGAACTGGCCGGGCAGCGCGGCGGCCTTGCCCAGCATGTCGCCGAGCGCCGCCTGCATCACGCGATGGCCCTGCGACTTGCCCACCGCGCGGCCGATCACGTCGAGCGCGTTGATGCTGCTGGTGCCTTCCCAGAGCGTGCCGATCTGCGCGTCGCGCACCAGCCGCGCGTTGACCCATTCCTCGATGTAGCCGACGCCGCCGCGCACCTCCAGCGCATGGCTGGCGACGCGGATGTTGTCGCGGCAGGCGCGGTACTTGAACACCGGCGTGAGGATGCGCAGCAGGTCGGCGGCGGCGCGGTCGCCCTTGTCGGCCAGGCCCATGGTGGCGGCCGACCACATCGCCATCGACAGCGCCTGCTCGGTCGGCACCATGATCTTCATCAGCTGCCGGCGCATCAGCGGGAAAGCCTCGATGGTGCTGCCGAAGGCGCGGCGGTGGCGTGCCACCATCAGCGCCTC
>CAYNOF010001141.1:0-1890 GCA_964398335.1 uncultured Rhizobiaceae bacterium | reverse complement strand
TGGTCGGGACCCAGGGCGAGCAGCGGCGGCTGCCCGGCCCGGCAGGCATCGGTCGCCCGCGCGCAGCGTGGCTCGAAGCGGCACCCCGATGGCATCGCGGTCGGCGCGGGCACCGTGCCGTCGATCACGGCCAGCCGGTCGCCGGACTCGCCGTCGTCGGGCATGCAGCGCAGCAGCGCGTCCGAATAGGGGTGGGCGGCGGCGCTGAACAGCCGGGCCGTCTCGGCACGTTCGACCAGGCGGCCGGCATACATCACCACGACGCGATGCGCCTGCTCGGCGACGACGCCCAGGTCATGGGTGATGAACAGGATGCCCATGCCGAACTCGGCCTGCAGGTCCGACAGCAGGTCCATGATCTGGGCCTGGATGGTGACGTCCAGCGCCGTGGTCGGCTCGTCGGCGATCAGCAGTGCAGGCTCGCAGGCCAGCGCCGCCGCGATCATCACGCGCTGGCGCATGCCGCCCGACATGCGGTGCGGATAGTCATCGATCCGTCGTGCGGCCGCAGGCACGCCGACACGATCGAGCAGGGCGATGGCGCGTGCGCGTGCGTCGCGCCGCGACAGCCCGCGATGCAGCCGCAGCGGCTCGGCGATATGCGCGCCGATCGACAGCAGCGGATTGAGCGACGTCATCGGCTCCTGGAAGATCATGGCGATGCGATCGCCGCGGATCCTCGCCATGGCGCGCTCATCGAGGCGGGCGAGGTCGCGGCCATCGAAGCGGATGGCGCCGCGCGTCACCCGGCCCGGTTCCTGCAGCAGCCGCATGATGGCCAACGCCGTCACGCTCTTGCCGCTGCCGCTTTCACCCACCAGCGCGACCGTCTCCTTCGCACCGATGGTGAAGCTCACACCATCGACCACCGTCGTGGGCTGCCGCGGCGGCCCGAAGGCGATGGCGAGATCGTCGATTTCCAGCAACGCCATGAAGTTGAAGGTCTCCCGTCACGCCATGTCCGCTCATTTTCCTAATTGACCGGACATTTAGACATTGAACCATACAATAGGAGGACCTATGGTCCGCGCAAGCGGCCGACGGAGAGAAAGCAATGTTGGGGCCAAGCTTGGGGCCACTGGGCGAGGAGTTCTCGACCTTCGCGATCTCGGCGCGTTGCGCGGACACGGGAAAGTTCGGCGTGGCGATCTCGACGCGACCGATCGGCGTCGGCTCGCGTTGTCCCTTTGTGAAGCCCGGAATCGGTGTCGTGGTGACGATGGCCGTTACCGATCCGCGTCTGGGGCCGCTGGGCCTGCGGTTGCTGGGATTGGGCTATGCGGCGAAGAAGACGCTCGACGAGATTGCCGCCAGCGATCCGCATATCGAGCACCGGCAGATCTCGGTGATCGACCGCGACGGCAACGCCGTCGCGCGCACCGGTGCGGAGAACCACGACTGGTCGGGGCATTTCTGCGAGCCCGGCATGGTGGCGATGGGCAACGGCCTGATCTCCGAGCGCACCGCCTCGGCGATGGCCGAGACGTTCAAGAAGATGGCGGGCGACGACCTCGAGGCGCGGCTGATGTCAGCGCTCGAGGCGGGGCGCGATGCCGGCGGCCAGCATGGCGGCCAGCACTCTGCGGCGCTCGTCGTCTATCGCCAGCACGAATATCCGCTGGTCGACCTGCGGGTCGACGAGCATGTCGAGCCGATCGGCGAATTGCGCCGCGTGTTCGATCTCTACCGGCCGCAGATCGAGTACTACGAGACACGGCCCTGGCAACCCGCGGCGCTGGGCGTCGTCGAGGACTGGGTCGAGGCGCGCGCGCGGGCGAAGGGAGGCAAGCCATGACCTTCACCGTCGTCGGCCGCTGCCCGCGCACCAAAATGCTGGGTGTCGCCATGGCGACGCATGCGCCGGCTGTCGGCAACCGCTGCCCCGTCGTG
>CAYNOF010001140.1:0-1315 GCA_964398335.1 uncultured Rhizobiaceae bacterium | reverse complement strand
ATACACCAACCTGAACCGTCAATCCTCCGCGTACCGACTGCGCATTCTGCGGATTCAGGGTGGAGGAGTTAAGCTGCCATGCCTGCACCGGGAGCAGGGTTGTCTGCGCCGTCTGGATGGCGAAGTCCTGTCCAATGCCCTGGGTGCTGCCTGACAGGGTGAAGCCCGAGGGCTTCAGGGCCACGGTGATGCTGGTGGAATCCCAGCCCGGCGCCGAAACCGTCAGCTGCGCGCTGCCGGTTGAATTCAGAGCCTGCACGTAGAAGAGCGGGAAGCCTCTGCCATTGAGGCCCGAGCCTCCGGGGACGAACACGATCGTGCTCGCCGCGCCTGCCGTGGCGCCGCTGGAGTCATTGGAGACCAGCACGTCAGGACTGTTGCTGGTAATCGTCACCTGCAATCCGCTGGAGGGAGCCGGCGCCGTCAAGGAGCCGCTTCCCAGCACCTGCAGGTTGTTCCCGATGTTGGAGGAAGCCAGGTTCAGCGAGATCGAAGGCGCGCTGACCGTGGCCAATACCTGTATCTGGCTTGATGGCGTGCTGAAGCCGGCAATGCTGGGAGCTCCCAGACTCAACGTAGCTGTTCCGCTCGTTACGGGCTGGAACTGCGTGGTTGCGTTGGTAGCGCCCGCATTCAGAGTCACCGGACTGCTCGAGATCGTGCCCACGCCGGTGCTGCTGCTTGTGACCGGGACGCTGACCGAGATTCCTCCACGCAGCGTGCCTTCCTGGAAGGGCGTGAGGTTGGCATTCAACTGCATCACCGTCACCGTTATGTTCGATGGCGGAGAGATCGTGGTGGTGGAGAAGGGCTGGCCTGCCGCGTTATTCGGACCGGTGAGTACGAAGCCCGAGGGCGCCAGTCCCACCTGTCCCGTGGCGTTCGCATACCCAGTGGCGGTTGCCGTCACCTGGAACGTCCCGGAGGATGCAAGTCCCTGGACGTAGAAGGGTGGCAGCAGGGTCGTGCCCGCGGGGACGGAAAGAGTGATGCTGCCGGATCCATCCACCGCGGCATTCGCCGTGAGTTTTACCTTCGTCGGGTCGCTGCTGGTAAGGGTGACGTTCAGCCCGCCCGTTGGCGCCGCAACCTGCAGTACTCCCGTACCGGGGGCCTGAAGGTTGGCGCCCACCGTTACCGGGCTCAGAGTGATGTTGGGCTGGGTCACCGTCGCCAGAACCGATGTGCTGGTGGTCGGAGTGCTGAAGCCCGAGGGGGTTCCAACCGAAATCTGCGTAGAACCCGCAGCCTTGGGATGGAAGCTCGCGGCGGTGCCGACGGTATCACCGCCCACGAACACCGAGGGGCTGTTCGC
>CAYNOF010001139.1:0-3364 GCA_964398335.1 uncultured Rhizobiaceae bacterium | reverse complement strand
GATGCATCCGCTTGGCGACCTCGGTGAAAAGATCGACATTGAAGCCCTGGATGCCGCCGCCCAGCTTGGGAAAGGCGTGCGGCGCGAAGGTGCCATCGACACCGGTGCGCAGCGGCGGCAGCTTCTGCTGGGCAAAGGCCGGCGACGCCAGGATGAGCGCGGCTGCCGCGGCCGCGGCTATACGATGGAGCATCTTGATTCCCCCGTCCAAACACACCCGGCAGACGTTGCCGCGCCCGTTGCAGCGGCGCAAGCCGACAATGAGCCGGTGATTGCAATTCGAAGGCCAAGCCCGGACAATCGGCCTGCGGCAGAATGAGGCGCGCCGATGCCCGAGCGGATCCTGGTCATCAACCCGAATTCCACCGAGGCCGTGACCCGCGGCATCGACGACGCCATGGCGCCTTTGCGCATGGCAGGCGGTCCTGCGATCGAGTGCATGACCTTGAAGGAAGGTCCGCCCGGCATCCAGAGCCAGGCCGATGTCGAGAGCGTGGTGCAGCCGATCAGCCGCACCGTCTCGGCGCGTGACAACGACTGCGCCGCCTTCGTCATCGCCTGCTTCAGCGACCCGGGCCTCCACGCCGCGCGCGAGGCGACGGCCAGGCCGGTGCTCGGCATCGCCGAATGCGGCGTGCTGACCGCCATGACCCTGGGCCAGCGCTTCGGCGTGATCGCCATCCTCGATCGCTCGATCCCCCGCCATCTGCGTTACATCAGGCAGATGGGCGTGCAGGACCGCTTTGCCGGTGACCGCGCCATCGGCCTGGGCGTGGTCGAACTCAGCGACGAGGACCGCACCTTCAGCCGTATGGCCGAGGTCGGCACCGAGCTGCGCAAGCGCGACGGTGCCGACGTATTGGTGATGGGCTGCGCCGGCATGGCGCGCTATCGCGATCGCCTGCAGCGCGAGGTCGGCGTGCCGGTGGTCGAGCCGACGCAGGCCGCCGTCGCCATGGCCATCGGCCAGGCGCGGCTGGGCTGGGCGGGCTGACCATGCGGCTGACGCGACGCTCAGCACTCGTCGGCGCGGCGGCGATGGCCAGCGGCGGCGGCCCGCGGGTCTGGGCGCAGGCGCGCGGCGCGGTGGGCGAGCGGCTCTACGGGCTTGTCGAGGGCTTCAGCAGATGGCCGCACCATCGCAGCGCCACGCCCGAAGGACGCAACACCGCCACCTGGATCGACACGGAGCTGAAGCGGCTGGGCGCGCCGACCAAGCGCATCCCCTACGAGTTCGACCGCTACGAGTTCTTCGCCGAGGTCAGGGCCAAGGGTCGACTGCTCGAATCGCTGCCGCTGTTCTACGAGTCGTTCAACCAGGTCAGCTCGACGACGCCGATCATCCGGCCCGTGACTCTCGAGAACAACATCGACCGCAAGGAGATCGCCGGCTCGATCAGCTCGCCGCCCAACGCCAAATCGCCGATCGTGCTGCTGCCGACCTTCAGCAAGTTCGGCACCGAGCCGCCCAGGGGGACGCTCATCGGCGTCGATGCCGATCCCGAGCGAAAGGGCAGCGGCATCCCGACCCTGATGGTCTCGGGCGAGCATCTGGAGACGCTAAAGGCCGGCGGCGTCACGGTCGAGTTCCGCGCCAAGCGCGTCACCGATCGCGACGAGACGATCATCGCCGAGCTTGGTGCCGGCGGCCTGCAGCCGCTGGTGATCACCACGCCGATCGGCGGCTGGTTCACCGCCGCCGGCGAGCGCGGCACGGGCATCGCCATTGCGCTGGAGCTTGCCGCCCACTACGCGCGCGAGATGCCGGTGATCTTCATCGCCACGACAGGCAACGAGCTGGAGTTCAACGGGCTCAAGAGCCTCATCAAGTGGGGCTACAAGGTCGACCCCTACGGCGCGATCCACGTCGGTGCCGCGGTGGCGGCCGGCACCAAGAAGCCGGGCGACCGCACCCTGACGCTTGCCTCGACGCGCGTGGCGATGTCGTCGAAGCCGGCCGGCCCGAACACCGGCATGGGCGCGGCGCTGAAGCCCGGCGGCTTCGCCGGCACCGAACGCTTCACCAACGAGGGCGCGATCTGGCGCGAGTTCCTCGGCAAGGAGGTGCCGCTGCTGTCGTTCGACGGCACCTTCCCGCTGATGCGCACGCCGGACGACCTGCCGGACCTGGCGACGTCGCCGGCGCTGATGGACATCGCGTACAAATCGGTGCTCGACGCGACGCGAGCGTTGCTGGCGGCGTAGCCCGGAAGCGCCGGCGGTCGCGGTCACCCGTCGCGGCGCGGCCCTTCGGCGGCCGGGAACAGCATACGATCGTCGGTCCTGCAGTAGCGATCCGCGAACATGCGGCCGACGGGATGGTACTTGTCCATCAGCACGCGCATCGCCTTGGGATCCCACAGCTCGTCGCGCACGTGGAAGTGGATGCCCTCGCCGATGATCAGCTGGCGGTCGTCCTTGACGTTGATCACCTGCCAGATCCTGCATTCCAGCGACCACGGCGCCGCCGCCAGGCGCGGCGGCTTGATCGCGGTCGAAGGCGCCAGGCCG
Organism: uncultured Rhizobiaceae bacterium; assembly: GCA_964398335.1. GTDB lineage: Bacteria > Pseudomonadota > Alphaproteobacteria > Reyranellales > Reyranellaceae > JAFAZJ01. The sequence continues at coordinate 853 of CAYNOF010001139.1, read as the reverse complement.
AGCTTGAGGTAGTCGGGCTCGCCGATATCGGGCGGAAAGTCGCCGCTCGATTCGTGCATCGCCTGCGCCAGCGGCTCGTCGGTGAGGTTGACCACGAACTCGCCGGTGCGCTGGATGTTGCTCCAGGTATCCTTGATCCGCCCGTCCGGCCGCTTGTTGACCGCGAACATGCAGAGCGGCGGGTCCTCGGCGAAGACGTTGAAGAAGCTGAACGGCGCGGCGTTGACCACGCCGGTCGGCCCGATCGTCGTCACCCAGGCGATCGGCCGCGGCAGCACGAAGGAGATCAGCAGCTTGTAGCGCTCGTGCGGCGTGAGTTCGGAAGCGGCGTAGTGCATCGGCCCCTGCTCTGGTTCACTTGCGGGTCGGCGGCGGCGGCTCGGCGCCGACACGTTCGGTGATCAGCTTATAGTGCTCCGGCCGGCGGTGCTTGGCGAAGTTGAACACGTTCTGCCGGATCGATTCGCCCAGCGAGAGATCGGCGTCGAACATGATCACCTCGTCGTCCTCGCTCATCGCCTGGGCGGCGATCTCGCCGGTGGGTGCGACGATCACCGACGCGCCGTACATACCGAAACCGTCCTCCTTGCCCGCCTTGGCCGTGGCGACGATCCAGGTGCCGTTCTGGTAGGCGTTGGCCTGCACCGACAGCAGGTGATGGAACACGCGGCGATAGGGCGGCTCGTGGAAATAGATGTTGTCGGTGGGCGTGTTGTAGCCCAGCGCCACCATCTCGACGCCCTGCAGGCCCATGACGCGGAACGTCTCGGGCCAGCGCCGGTCGTTGCAGATGCACTGGCCCATGACGACGTCCTCGTCGAACATGCGCCAGACGTTGAAGCCGAGGTTGCCG
>CAYNOF010001138.1:0-2183 GCA_964398335.1 uncultured Rhizobiaceae bacterium | reverse complement strand
CACAGTGTCGTCGATGGCAAGGCCTATTCATCCGACGGCATGGCGGGGCTGCGCCTGTCCGTCTTCGCTCCCGACGGCACGGAGCTCGATCTGAAGCCCAGCAGCGGCAGCACCTACACCTTCAACGGCCGCGAGGGTCGCTCGGTCTATGCCTTCGAGGTCAAGACGCCGGGCCCGTATCGTGTCACCGGCACGCTGCCCAACGGGCGCACCGAGCCGAAGATCGTGCTCGCCCTGGGCGTGGGTGTGCTGGGCGGCATGTTCAAGATGATCGGTCTGTCGATCGCCCTGGCGCTGGGCGGTATCGCGGTGGCGGTGCTGATCGTGATCCTCACGGTGATCGGCCGCAGCAGGGCGCGGCCCGCCGGCGTCGTCAACTAGGTCGCGGCGCCGCCGTTGATCTGGATCATCTGGCCGTTGATGAAGGCGCCGTCGTCGGACACCAGCAGGCGCAGCGCGCCGGCGATCTCGGTCGAGGCGCCCATGCGGCCCAGCGGCACGGCCTTCACCGTGTCCTGACGGTGCTTCACCGAGGCCGGGTCGTCGTTGTCACGATCGCCGGCGATCGGGCCGGGCGAGATCGCGTTGACGGTGACGCCCTTCGGACCGAACTCGCGCGCCAGCGCCTTGGTCAGGCCCCAGATGCCGTGCTTGGCGACGGTGACCGACGGCCGCCCGCCGGTGCCCTGCATCGCGTTCATGCCGGTGAAGTTGACGATGCGGCCCCAGCCGCGTTCGATCATCTTCGGCAGGCAGGCGCGCGACAGCCACACCGCGGCGTCGAGATCGACCGACATCACGCGCCGCCATTCCTCGTCGCTGGTCTCGAGGAACGACGTGCCCGGGCGGATCGCGGCATTGTTGACCAGCACGTCGATCGCACCGAAGCGCGCGATGGTCTCGAAGGCGATGCGCACGGCATCCTTCGCGACGCCGACATCGCCCATCGCCACCATCGCCTCGACGCCCTCGGCGGTGCATTCCTGCGCCACCTTCTCGCAGGCGGCGCGGTTGGACGAGCCGTTGACGACGACGTTGTAGCCGTCCCTGGCCAGGTAGAGCGCACAGGCGCGGCCGATATTGCGGCCGGCGCCGGTGATCAGCGCGGTGCGGCGTGTGGACATATGCATTCTCTCCCGTCGTCCTGAGCGGAGCCGCGAAGCGGCGCAGTCGAAGGACCTTTTCTCAACACCTACGAGCGAGCGTGTCGAGGCAGGCCCTTCGACGACGCTTCGCTCCGCTCAGGGCGACGGCGGGGGCTACACCACGCCGCCGGCGCGCAGCTTCTCGATCGCGGCGCCGTCGTAGCCGAGGCCCGCCAGCACCTCGTCGGTGTCCTGGCCGAGCTCCGGCGTCGGCTTCAGCTCCTTGGGTTGCGGCGCGGCGCTCAGGTTGATCGGCTGGCCGACGACCTTGATATCGCCGAGCTTGGGATGCTTCACCGGCCGGGCGATGCCGAGATGCTGGACCTGCGGCTCGGCGAAGGTCTTGTCGATGGTGTTGATCGGCCCGCACGGCACGCCGGCCTTGTTCAGGGCGGCGATCCAGTGCGCCGAGGTGTTGGTCCTGGTGACCTCGCCGATGCGCTGGTTCAGCGCCTTGCGGTTCTGCGAGCGCGTGCCGGGCGTGGCGTGCTCGGGATGCTCCAGCAGCTGCGGCGCGTCGATCGCCAGGGCGAAGCGCTTCCACATCTTGTCGCCCGAGGCGGCGATGTTGATGTAGCCGTCGCTGGTCGGGAACACGCCGGTCGGGATCGAGGTCGGGTGATCGTTGCCCGCCTGCTTGGCGACCTCGCCCTTCATCAGCCAGCGCGCCGCCTGGAAGTCGAGCATGAAGATCTGCGCCTCGATCAGCGAGGTGTGCACCCACTGGCCCTTGCCGGTGCGCTCGCGGTCGTAGAGCGCCAGGATGATCGCCTGCGCCAGCAGCAGGCCCGAGGTCAGGTCGGCGATCGGGATGCCCACCCGCATCGGCCCGTTGCCGGGCTCGCCGGTGATCGACATCAGCCCGCCCATGCCCTGCGCGATCTGGTCGACGCCGGGGCGCGCCGCGTCGGGGCCGCTCTGGCCGAAGCCGGCGATCGAGCCGTAGACGATGCGCGGGTTGACCTTGGCGACCGTCTCGTAGTCGACCTTGAGGCGATACTTCACGTCGGAGCGGTAGTTTTCGACGATGACGTCGGC
>CAYNOF010001137.1:0-5542 GCA_964398335.1 uncultured Rhizobiaceae bacterium | reverse complement strand
ACGGTGGCGCCGATGACGTGCAGGTACTTCAGGACGAGATAGAGCGTCATCGGTCCTCGACGATCGCCAGGGCGGCGAGATGCAGCGCGACGAGCGGGATGATCTTCAGCAACGCCCCCAGCGGATCGGCCCACAGGCGCGGCAGCAGCCAGGTGCCCAGCGCGGCGTAGCCCAGGCTCACCGCGATCGCCGCGCAGAGGCCGCGGCGCGCGGTGCGGCGAAAGGCGATCGCGACGCCCACCGCGATATCGCCGAGCGAGCCGGCCGCCACCGCGAGCATCGCCATCGTCGGCGCGAGCCCGGCCTCGGCCATCATCGCCAGCCCCGCGCGCCAGCCCGGTCCGAGGCAGATCACGCCGGTCGCGAACCAGAACAACGCGAGGCACGCGATCAGCAGCGGCTTGACGAAGAACAGCCGCGCGAACCAGCGCTCCTGCACCGAAGCCGGCCGCGCGGCGAAGAACGCCGAGGGGCCGCGCAGGACGACATCCGGCTGCGCGTGCCTCGCTGCGTCATCGACCAGCGTGGCGCTCCTGAGCTCGCGGCCCGCGGTCGTGCGCATCGCCGGCCGCCAGCCGAGCCATGCGGCGGCATCGCCGAGGCGGAACAGGGCCGCGGACAGCACCGGGCCGAGCGCGACCGTGCGCGCCGGCGGCCAGCGCATCCAGCGGCGAAAGCCCGCGACCAGATCCTCGAAGCGCCACGTCTCGGGGCCGGCGAGATCGAGCGTGAGGCGCGCAGCGGCGGCCGGCACGATGAAATGCTCGATGCTCGACAGCACGTCGTCGAGCAGCACCGGCTGCAGCGGCGGCATGTTCGCCATGACAGGCACGACCGGCAGGGCGGCCAGCCCGCGCAGCAGGGCGCTGCCGCCATAGGCGGCGTCGCCGATGACCACCGAGGGCCGCAGGATCAGCCAGTCGAGGTCGCGCTGCTGCAGGTCGAGGTCGGCCGCATGCTTGCTGCGCGCGAACTCGGTGCCGCCCTCGCGCGCGACACCGATGGCCGAGACCTGGATGACGCGGCGAACACCGGCCGCCTCGCAGGCGGCGAACAGCGCGCGCGGCGCGTCGCTGTGCACGCGCGAGACGCTCTCGCCCGGCGCGTCCTGCAGCAGGCCGGCGCAGTTGATCACCGCGTCGATGCCTTGCAGATGCGGACGCCAGGACGCCGGGTCGGTCATGTCGGCGAGATCGAGCGCGACGTGCCGGATCGGCGGCGGCGGTCGCCGGCGCGCGACGCCGCTGACCGCGATGCCCGCGGCCAGCAGCCGCTGCGCCAGCGCCGAGCCGATGAAGCCGGTGACTCCGACGATCAGGACACGCGACGGCATCATCGCGGCAGGATACGCTACTGCCGCTTCGCTTTGTCATGCGACAGCGACATTTCTAGGGGCCGAAATAGGCCCTGCCGCAGAACAGGCGCACACTGTCTCCAGCGTTTACCTCTGGAGTTCCCTATGCCCCGCGCCCGTCTGATCTCGCCTGAATTCTGGACCTCGGAGGCGGTCGTCGACTGTGCGCCGATGACCCGCCTGCTGCTGCTCGGCCTGAGCAATTTCGCCGACGATTTCGGCGTGCTGCCGTTGCGGCCGCGCACCGTGCGCCTGCAGGTGTTTCCCGGCGACGCGGTCGACGACGAGCAGGTGCGCGCCATGCTCGACGAGCTGGTGGCGCACGGCCTGCTGCGCCGCTACGCGGTCGACGGCGTCGAATACCTGTCGATTCTGGACTGGGAGATCCACCAGCGTGTCGGCAAACGCGCCCGGCGGCGCTATCCGGCTCTTCCTGCTGCCGGCGATGGCGCGGCCGATGAGGGGCTTCCTGCCTCAACATCGGCACCCGACCATAGCAGACCAGTGAAGAGCCCGGTCGCCGACCCGCCACCCCCGTCCGATGAAGCAGCCGACGCGGCCTGGCACAAGGCCATCGACGCGGCGCTGCGGCGCGCCTGGGGCGCCGATGTGCCGGCCGACGTGGCGTTTCACGCCGCGCGGTGGCGCGCCGAGGGCCGCGACCTCGCCCGCGACGTGCTGCCGGCGGTCGTCCGGCTCGCCTCCGTTGCCGTCGAATTGAACCGGCCGCTCCGCCTCGAGCTGGTGGATGGTGCCATGGCCGGGGCACGTGCTGCGTAGACCATAGAAAGCCATGGAAGTCGGCTGTCGCTACTCCAGCTTCACGTTGGCCGAGCGGATCACGGCGCGCCAGCGCACTTCCTCCTCGCGGATGAAGGCGGCGGTGTCGGCGCTGCTGCGGCCCACCGGCTCGGCGCCCTGCTGCAGGAATTTCTCGCGCACGTCGGGCAGGGCAAGGGCGGCCGCGACCGCCTTGTTGGTGGCCTGGATCACCGCGTCGGGCGTGCCGGGCGGCGCCACCAGGCCGAACCAGGCGCTGGCGATCAGCTCGGGCAGGCCGATCTCGGCGGCGTCGGGCACGTCGGGTGCGACCGGGCTGCGCGTCCTGCTGGTGACGCCGAGGAACTTCACCTGCCTGCTGTTGCGGAAGCGCAGCGCGGCGGCGATGTTGCCGACGAAGAGGTCGACGCGGCCGGCGACGATGTCGACCAGCGCCGGGCCCTCGCCGCGGTAGGGGATGTGCTGCATCTCGATGCCGGCCATGGTGGCCAGCATCTGCGCCGACAGGTGCGAGGTCGAGCCGTTGCCCTGCGAGGCGTATTGCAGCTTGCCGGGATTGGCCTTGCCCCAGGCGATCAGCTGGGCGGCATTGTCGGCCGGCAGGTCGAGCCGCGCGGTGATCACGTTGGGCACCAGCGCCAGCACGGTGATCGGCACGAATTTCGACCAGTCGTAGGGCAGCGACGCGTAGAGATTGTGGTTGATCGACAGCGGGCCGGGCGGGCTGCACAGCAAGGTGTAGCCGTCGGGCTCGGCGCGGAACACCACCTCGGCGCCGATATTGCCGCCGGCGCCGGCGCGGTTGTCGACGATCACCGGCTGGTTCCACGCCGCCGACAGCTTCTCGCCGACGATGCGGCACAGCGTGTCGTTCGAGCCGCCGGCCGGGAACGGCACGACGATGCGCACCGGCTTCTGCGGCCAGGTGCCCTGCGCCAGGGCGGGCGCCGCCGACGCGACCGCAAGCGCCGCGAGCAGGGCGCGCAGGAGACTCCTCATCGCCGTGTTTCCTCCCTCACTTCGTTGGGCGCACACTATCAGCAAGCGGAGCGAAGGGGAGGGACGACCATGCGGTTCCAGAACAAGGTGGCGCTGATCACCGCGGCGGCCAACGGCATCGGCCGCGCGACGGCCCGGATCATGGTGCGCGAGGGCGCCACCGTGGTCGCGGTCGACAACAACCAGGGCCGGCTCGACGAGGCGGTGCCGGCGCTGCGGCAGGAGGCCGGCCGCACCGGCAAGGTCGACGGCCGCCTGGCCGATGCGCTGGACCAGGAGCAGGTCGACGCGCTGGTCGCCGACTTGGTGCGCGCGCATGGCCGCATCGACATCCTGGTCAACGCCGTGGGCGGCAGCACGGTGATCGAGCGGCCGACCGCGACCACCGAGCAGCTCACCCTGCAGGAATGGCAGAAGCTGATCGCCTTCAACCTCGACGGCACCTTCCTGGTGACGCACGCGGTGATCCCGGTCATGAAGCGCCAGCGCGGCGGCAAGATCGTCAACCTCGCCTCGATCGCCGGACGCGGCCTGAGCTTCAACAGCTCGAGCGCCTATGCCGCGGCCAAGGGCGGCATCATCGCCTTCACCCGCAAGCTCGGCCACGAGCTCGGCCCCGACGGCATCAACGTCAACGCCATCGCGCCCAGCGTCACGCTGACCGAACGCATCCGGCCGCACTGGGAGAAGCGCTCGCAGGCCGCGCAGGCCGAGGAGATCGAGCGCACGCCGCTGCGCCGCGTCGCCGAGGCGGTCGACCAGGCCAACGTGATCTGCTTCCTCGCCTCATCGGACGCCGATTTCGTCACCGGCATCACCATCGATGTGACGGGCGGCGTCTGATGCTCGCGGGATACCCTCGACCTGATGCCGAGGCGGCTGCGGCGCAGCCGTCCCGAAGCATGGGCAACAGGCACCCGGCGGGGGAAGGAAGTCTACGCCGCCTGCCGCCGGCACAGGCACGAGGCCCGCACCGGGATCTCGGCGCGGGCCATCGCCATGTCGAGGCGGGCCTTGATCAGCGGCGCCTCGACCTTGTCGCCGCGCCGCGTCAGGCATTCGTGCAGGCCGTGCAGGCTCCAGACATTGTCGGGGTGCTGGCAGGCGCGGCTGAGCCTGCCGTCGAAGCCGAGATCGGAGCGGTAGACCGCCTCGGCCTCCTGGAGATGGCCCTGCTCGAGCAGCAAGGCGCCCAGCGCGTGGCGCGCCGGCTGCATCCAGCCCCACGGCTCGTCGTAGGGCAGCGCGTCGTCGAGCTCGACCGAGCGCCTGAGATGGGCGAAGGCGAGGTCGAAATTGCCCCTGCGGTATTCCAGCTCGCCGGTCAGCATCTCGTCGGCGATGGCCAGGAGGTCGATCACCCGGTTGTTGTGCACGCGCCGCGTCTCGGGCACGCGCGTCACGGCGGCGCGGAAGGCGGCTCGCATCGTCTCGGCTTCGGCGATCTCGCCCAGCACCGAATGGGCGATGCCCCTGGCGTAGAGCATCATCGCCGTGGTCGCGCAGTACAGCGCCGGGTCCTTCGGCATCTCCTGGGCGATGATCTCGCGCCACTTGCCGAAGCGGACCAGCACGTGCTGCTTCATCGACAGGTAGCCCTCGATGAAGTCGGCCATCGGCGGCGAGGGGATGCGCAGCAATTCCTCGGGCGTGGTGTCGATCAGCTCCTGCGCCGCGGTGATCGCCGGCGTGTACTGGCCGAGGAACATCGCGCCGTAGATCACGAAGTGATGGTCGTGCGTGCGGTAGAGCGAATAGACGTTCATCGCCCCTTCGCGCGCCAGGTACTTGCGGTCGACCGCGACGGCCTTCTGGTTGTAGAGCATGGCGTCGCGGTAGTGGCCGCACAGGATGTCGATATGCGTCGGCATGTGCACGAGGTGGCCCGCCTCGGGGACCAGCTCGCGCAGCCGGTCGCCGGCGCGCAGCGCGCGCTGCGGGAACGGCGACATCTCCATCAGGTGCACGTAGAGATGCAGCAGGCCGGGATGGTCCCACGATCTCGGCGCGTCGCGGAACAGGCCCTCGAGCAGCTCGACCGCTTCCGCCGTGCCGGCATCCCTGGCGACGCCGCCCGAATTGAGGTCCCACATCTTCCACGGCGTCTCGTTCATGATCGCCTCGGCGAACACCGAGGCGACGTCCAGGTCACCGCGGAACCGGGCGTAGACCTTGCGCATCTCCACGGTGAACGCCTTGTCCCATGCCGACTGGTCCTCGATCGGCTCGCGCTGCGGATAGCGCAGCGGCAGCGCGTTGATCAGCGCCTGCTCGACCGGCGTCGCGCCCGGCGCCGCCTTCAGCGCGCCCTGCATGGCGTCGTAGGCGCTGGCCAGCGCGAAGGCCTTGCCCATCGGATCGTAGAGGTGCCAGGGCAGGTTGTAGTTGGGGCCCGCGGCGTAGGCGATG
>CAYNOF010001136.1:0-2109 GCA_964398335.1 uncultured Rhizobiaceae bacterium | reverse complement strand
CCGAACTGCGGCAAAGGACAGCCGCAGCAGGTGATGGGCACTGGCCACGGCGCTAGCCCAGCGCGGTTTCGAGCGGTTAAAGTTGGTACTGCTTATAAAGGAAGTTAGTTCACAAGAGACGAAGCTCTGCGGCTAACAGTTAACGGCCAAGGGCTAACGGCTAATTGCTAACTGCTAACTATGCTGACCCAGGACCAGGCCGCTGCCATCTTTCGCCGCCTCCGGCAGTATTCCACTGCGGAGGAAGTCGAAGTCTATTTCTACGGTGGCAAGAGCGCCCTCACCCGCTTCGCCAACAACACCATCCATCAAAACGTGGCGGAGGAGAACTACGGCGTTTCAGTCCGCACCGTGTTCGGCGGCCGCACCGCCCGCGCCACCACCAACAAGCTGGATGAGGAGAGTTTGCGGCGCGTCGTACAGGCTTCCGAGGCCTTGGCCAAAGTGCAGCAGCCCGACCCTGATCTGCTTCCCGTGCCGTCGGCCGGGGAAGGAGCTCCGGCCGGCGGACCGTCGCGCCACTTCGCTTCCACCGCGGCGATCACGCCGGAAGCCCGCGCCGAGGCGGTCAAGAACATCGTGGGAGTTGCGGAAAAGCACAAGTTGACCACGGCCGGCATCTTTTCCACTTCTGACTCGGTAGACGGCGTCTTCAATTCCCGCGGGTTGAGTACCTGGCACACCCAGACTTCTTCGGAAATTTCCATCACCATGCTGGCGACGGATTCTTCCGGCTGGCAAAAGGCCAATTCCCCGGATGCGCGTAATCTTGACGCGGTTTCGCTGGCGGAGATCGCCGCGCAAAAGGCCCGCGACTCCGCCCGTCCCAGGGAAATTGCTCCCGGTAAATACACCGTCATTCTGGAACCGGCGGCCGTGCTGGACATGGCCGGCTTCATGTTCTGGGACTTCGCCGGGTCGGCCATCCTCGACCAGCGTTCCTTCCTCAATGGCCGCGTGGGCAGCAAGCTGTTCGGCGACAACATCAATATCTGGGACGACGTCTCTCATCCGCTGCAATCCGGGGCCCCGCATGATGGCGAGGGCACTCCCCGCCAGCGACTGCAACTGGTGGAAAACGGCGTGGTCCAGCGCCTGGTCTACGCCCGTGCCACGGCGAAGAAAGTCCAGAATTCCGAATTTAAAGACCACGTCGGCCCCATCGCCCCCACCGGACACGGCTTTCTGTTGCCCAATGAAATGGGCGAAGCGCCCATGAACATCGTCTTCGCAGGGCCGCAAAATCCCAAGTCGCTGGAACAGATGATCGCCTCGACCGAGCGCGGCATCCTGGTCACCCGCCTGTGGTATATCCGCGAGGTCGACCCCTTTGAAAAGATCCTCACCGGCATGACCCGCGACGGCACCTTCTACGTCGAGAACGGCAAAGTGCAGTACGGCATCCGCAACTTCCGCTTCAACCAGAGCCTGATCCAGATGTTCTCGAATGTGGACGAGATGGGCGCACCGGTGCGCGCCAGCGGCGAGGAATCGTTCGACATGGTGGCCCCGGCCATGAAAGTCCGCGACTTCAACTTCACCGAAGTTACCCGCTTCTAGCCAGTGATTTTCGGGGCTGGCCGGGTAATTTCCGGAAGAACCCGGTAAAAACCCAAAACAGCCCGTAATCTTCTGATTAGAAAAGCCTTACGGGACTTTTCCGCCATGACTTCGGTAACTTTTCTTCCTTGATTCACGGGGTGTAATCTGCGCCTGATGCCTAACGACGGCCAGACTGCGGACCGCAACCATGGGGTTGCAGCCCAGAAGGAGACGCCGCAGGTCGAGCGCAAGAGTATGCATACACAAGGAACCAAGATGACGGGCGAACGCTACCCGGACCTGCAAAGCGCCATGCGCTTTCCCTTACGGCTGCATGCGCAGTTGAAATCAGGGTCCGGCGAGCGCTCGGTGGAAACCCAAAATATCTCCGCCAATGGCGTTCTGTTCGAAATGGATTCGGACATGCCGATTGGGTCGAAAGTAGATTTCACCCTCTCGCTTCCCGCTGATGGGGTGGGAGCGGACGCGGATGTGCTGGTGGACTGCCGGGGCCGCGTGGTGCGCAACTTCTCGGCGGAAGGCCGGCGCGGCGTGGGCGTGGTGATT
>CAYNOF010001135.1:0-3782 GCA_964398335.1 uncultured Rhizobiaceae bacterium | reverse complement strand
TGTACGGCATGATGCTGAGCGCGAAGATCGACATGCGACCGATCGATCCGCCCGAGAACACGTCGAGTAGGCCGGCAAGGCCGCCGGCCTGGCGCTGGAAGACGTCGGCGAGAGCAACCGGATCGACGCCCGGCACCGGGATGTACGAGCCGATGCGATAGACGACGAGAGCGCCCAGGGTGAACCACAGGCGCTTCTTGAGCTCGGTCGCCTTGCCGAGATTGCCCCAGTTCAGATTGCGGGCGAGTTGTTCGGCGGCTGAGGACATGGCTTCCGTTCCTCCGGCAGCCGGCGGCGCACCGCCGGCAACATCGATGGCGGGCGGCGGCGGCCTTGGCTCAGGCCGCTTCCGCCTCGACGGGCGCCAGCACTGTCACCTTGCCGCCGGCCTTCTCGATCGCCTCGATCGCGGCCTTGGACGCGCCGGTCACGGTGATCTGCAGGGCGGCCTTGATCTCGCCCTTGCCGAGCAGGCGCACGCCGTCGCGCAGGTGACGGACGATGCCGGCGCTCTGCAGCGCGGCGGCGTCGACCGACTGGCCAGCCTGGAGCTTGCCGGCCTCGACCGCGCTCTGCAGCGTGCCGAGGTTCACCAGCGCGTATTCCTTGCGGAACGGGTTGTTGAAACCACGCTTGGGCAGGCGGCGGAAGAGCGGCATCTGGCCGCCCTCGAAGCCCTTGATGGCGACGCCCGAGCGGCCCTTCTGGCCCTTGCCGCCGCGGCCGGCGGTCTTGCCCTTGCCCGAGCCGATGCCTCGGGCGACGCGCATGCGCGCCTTGTGGGCACCCGGATTGTCGGAAAGCTGGTTGAGTTTCATGACTGGCTCACTTGGCGTCGTCTTCGACGCGCACGAGGTGCTGCACCTTGTTGATCATGCCGCGCACCTCGGGCGTGTCCTTGAGGACCTTGCTGCGGTGGCGCTTGTTCAGGCCAAGGCCGACCAGCGTCTGGCGCTGGTCATAGCGACGCGAGATCGGGCTGCCGACCTGCGTCACCTTGATCGTCTTCTGCTCGGACATCGCAACGCTCCTCAGGCGGCAGCTTCGGCAGCGGCGGCCTGGTCGTCGCGGCGGCCGAGGATGTCGCCCACCTTCTTGCCGCGACGGTTGGCGACCATGCGCGGCGACTGCACCGACGACAGCGCGTCGAAGGTCGCCTTGATCATGTTGTGCGGGTTCGAGGTGCCGACCGACTTGGCGACGACGTCCTTCAGGCCCAGCGTCTCGAACACGGCGCGCATGGCGCCGCCGCCGATGATGCCGGTGCCGGCCGGGGCCGCGCGCAGCACGACGCGACCGGCGCCGAAATGGCCGAGCACGTCATGATGCAGGGTGCGACCCTCACGCAGGGCGACACGGATCATGCCGCGCTTGGCCGCCTCGGTCGCCTTGCGGATCGCCTCGGGAACCTCGCGCGCCTTGCCGGTGCCGTAGCCGACACGGCCGCGCTGGTCGCCGACGACGACGATCGCGGCGAAGCCGAAGCGCTTGCCGCCCTTCACCGTCTTCGAGACGCGGTTGATGCCGACCAGCTTGTCGACGAGCTCGCTCTCCTCGCGATCGCCGCCGGCGCCGCGCTGCTGACCGCGACCGCCGTCGCGATCGCCACGACGGCCGCGACGCTCGCCGCCCTCGCCGTCGCGCGGACCGCGGCTCGAACCACCCGGTGCACGTGCCATGTGCCTGCTCCTAGAACTGCAGACCGCCCTCGCGGGCGGCATCGGCCAGCGCCTTGACGCGGCCATGGAACATGTAACCGCCGCGATCGAACACGACGGTGCTGATGCCGGCCTTGATCGCGCGCTCGGCGATCAGCTTGCCGACCTCGCCCGCCGCATTCTTGTCGGCGCCGGTCTTCAGCTTGCCCTTGAGCGCCTCGTCGGCCGACGAGGCCGAGGCCACCGTGTGACCCTTCAGGTCGTCGATCACCTGGGCGTAGATGTGCTTGCCCGAGCGGAAGACGCTCAGGCGCGGACGACCGCCGGCGCGCTGCTTCAGCGCGTGGCGGGTGCGGCGCTGGCGCCGCTCGAACTGAACCGACGTGGTCATGGCGGCCCTTACTTCTTCTTGCCTTCTTTACGCAGGTTCTTCTCACCTGCGTACTTGATGCCCTTGCCCTTGTATGGCTCGGGCGGCTTCCAGCCACGGATCTCGGCGGCGATCTGGCCGACCTTCTGCTTGTCGGCGCCGCTGATCTCGATCTCGGTCGGCTTGGCCGTCTTGATCGTGATGCCCGGCGGGATCGGGATCTCGACGTCGTGGCTGAAGCCGAGCTGCAGCTTGAGCTGCTTGGCATCCGCCGCGGCGCGATAGCCGACGCCGGTGATCTCGAGGTTCACCGTGAAGCCTTCGCCCGCGCCCTGCACCAGGTTGCGCACGAGGTTGCGGTTGGTGCCCCACAGCACGCGCGAGCGCGGGTTGTCGTGGCGCATCTTGAGCGAGATCAGGTTGCCCTCGCGGACCACCTCGATGTCGTCGTGGACGACCATCGACAGCTCGCCCTTCTTGCCCTTGGCCTTGATCGCCTGGCCCTTGATGTCGACGGTAACGCCGGCGGGCACGGCGACCGGGTTCTTTCCGACGCGTGACATGATCAGAACACCTTGCAGAGGACCTCGCCACCGACATTGGCGGTGCGGGCCTCGCTGTCCGACATGACGCCTCGCGGCGTCGAGAGGATGGAGATGCCGAGGCCGTTGTAGACCTTCGGCAGGTCGGCGATCTTGGAGTAGATGCGCCGGCCCGGCGTCGAGACGCGATGGACCTCGCGGATCACCGGCTTGCCGTTGTCGTACTTCAGCTCGACGCGGATCTCCTTGATGCCCGCGCGCATCTCTTCTTCGAAGTAACCGCGGATGTAACCCTCGCGCTGCAGCACGTCGAGGACGTTCGCCCGCAGCTTGGATGCCGGCATCGTGACGCTGTCGAGCCGCGCCGCCTGACCGTTGCGGATGCGGGTCAACATATCGCCGACAGGATCGCTCAGTGCCATGACCGTCGTCTCCTTCGACTCACCAGCTCGACTTGACCACGCCGGGCAGCTGCCCGCGCGAGGCCAGGTCGCGCAACGCGATGCGCGAGAGCTTGAACTTGCGATAGACCGCGCGCGGACGGCCGCTCAGCTCGCAGCGGTTGTTCAGGCGGGTCTTGGCGCCGTTGCGCGGCAGCTCGTTGAGCGTGAGCTGGGCCTCGAAACGCTCCTCGACCGGGCGCGAGTGGTCCATGCTCACGTCCTTGAGCGCCTTGCGCTTGGCGGCGAACCGCTTGACCATCGCGGCGCGGTTCTTGTTCTTCTCGACCATGCTGGTCTTGGCCATGTGAGCCTCCAGCCCCTTAGTTGTAGAAGGGGAAGTCGAAGCCGCGCAGCAGCGCCTTGGCTTCGGCGTCCGTCTTCGCCGTGGTGCAGATGATGATGTCCATGCCGCGGACCTGATCGACCTTGTCGTAGTCGATCTCGGGGAACACGAGCTGCTCCTTGAGGCCCATGGCGTAGTTGCCGCGGCCGTCGAACGAACGGCCGTTGAGCCCGCGGAAGTCGCGCACGCGCGGCAGCGCGATATTCACCAGGCGGTCGACGAACTCGTACATGCGGTCGCGTCGCAGGGTGACCTTGCAGCCCAGCGCCATGCCCTCGCGCACCTTGTAGGTGGCGATCGACTTGCGCGCCTTGGTGATCACCGGCTTCTGGCCGGAGATGCGGGCGAGCTCGACGGCGGCGTTGTCGACCGCCTTGCGGTCGGCGACGGCCTCGCCGACGCCCATGTTGATCACGACCTTGTCGA
>CAYNOF010001134.1:0-1386 GCA_964398335.1 uncultured Rhizobiaceae bacterium | reverse complement strand
CCGCGTCCGATCTCGGTGGATCAGCTCTTCCTGGACGTCAGCGAGCCGCCGACGATCTTGGCGCAGGCGCCGGCCGGCACGCTGAGCCAGGCGTCGGTCTGGCCGTCCTTCTTGGACGTGCCGGCGCACGACGAGGTCGCGGTCTGGCAGTCGTTCTTGCCCGCCTTGGCGATGCCGAAGCACTTCTCGGTCTTGGCGTCCTGCGCGCTGGCGCTGCCGGCGGCAGCGATGGCGGCGATCAGGGCGCCGGCGATGATGGCGGTGGTCTTCACGGTTCAGTCTCCTCAGGTTTGGTTCGCGTCCGCGGTGTGCGGATGACGCGAACCTGCCTGAGGCGCCGCCCGAGCTGAAATATCGGCTCCCTATGACCTCGATGCGCCGACGCTATCGCCGGTCCCGTGGGACTGATCAACTGGTCGTGACCAGACGCGCAGCGGACCGATGACCTCGAAGCCGCCGGCGACGGCATGATCGAGGCTCGCACCGCTCTGGTAGCCGACAAGCACGGCGTCGCCGAACAGAAGCGATGCCTGTGCCGGCAGGTCGCGCCAGGCCGCGTCCCGCCACGATGGCGTGGCGAAGACGTTGGACAGCCCGATCACGCCGGCGCCGCGGTTGAGGATCGCACCAGCGACGAGCGCGTCGCCGTGATGCGCGGCGAGCAGGACAACATCGTCCTCGGCCAGCAAGGACGGCTTGAACGGCGCATCCTCGCCCCATGCCCCATTCCAAACGGCGAGATCGGCGGCGTCCATGACCGCCCGCCAGCGCAGCATGGCGGTGTCACCTGACGCAGCCCGGGGATGAGATATCCATTGCGCGTCGAACAGCGGACGGAAACCCAGCGGCGACAAGTCGAGGGCAGCATGGCTGTCCTTGATCGCCCAGCTGCCCGGACGCCCGCCTTCGACCAGGGCCGCAATCGCCTCGTGTTGCGCTGCGGCCCAAGCGGGACCGGCGAGAGTCACGATATCGGGATAGAGGCGGGGCGCGCCAAGCCTCGTCGCCCAAAGCAGCGGGCCGAAGGCGCCCGGCCGGCCGTGCGTGCGGCACACCGCGTCGCACCACAGCGCGTTGTTGAGCGCCGCCGCGTCCAGGAGAGCGGTGTCGACCGTCATGGCAGGCGTTGCAGCAGCCTGACGAGCCAGCGCGTCCGCGGCGAGAACAACGCATCGGTGAAGAATGAGCCGGCGGCGCGCTTGCTCGCCTCGCCCAAGGTCGGATAGGGCACGACCATCTGGGCCACTGTGCCGAGTTTCAGGCCCTTTGCCATCGCCAGGCACCAGACATGGATCAACTCGCCGGCGCGCGGTGCTGTGATGCCGGCGCCCAGCACGCGGCCACGCCGGTCGGTGACGACCTTCACCAGGCCCGCGGTCTCGCGCT
>CAYNOF010001133.1:0-3578 GCA_964398335.1 uncultured Rhizobiaceae bacterium | reverse complement strand
GGCACCATCGCCGATGTCATCGTCCACGAGAACGGCGAGGTCGTGCTGCAACTGGTCGAGGGCGGGCTGACCTTCGTCGACCTCAAAGGCCAGTCGGTCGCGCTGACCAGGCCGGGCGACGTCTATATCCTCGTTCCCGGGCAGCCGGGCGCGCTGGGCAAGACGCTGCGGCCCAGGGATCGCCGGCGATTGGCCGGCCTGAACACCGCAATCACCCTCGACGAATTGCTGCCGCGCCCGCCCGAATTGCCGCGCGTGCCCTCGACCCGCGACAGCGGGACTGAGAACAACAACACCAATCCGATTATCAATCCCATCACCGGTCCGCCAACCGTCGGCGCAGGCGGCTGATCGTCCCCTACGGCCGCGACAGACGCTGCCAGGCGCGCGGGCCGTCGAGGTATTGGCGCATCTGCTCCCACACGCGGCGGAAATCGGCGTCCTTCTCGGCATGCTCGCGCATCACGTCGGCCGCGGTCTCGCGGAACGATTCGAGCGTCGAGGGCGCCCAGAAGCGCAGCGAGATGCCCTGCTTGCGGAAATAGGCCAGCGCCCTCGCCTGCTCGGCCGGCGCGCGCGCCATGGTGAACAGCACGGTCGACTGGCAGGCCATCTCGATCTGCGCGCGCTGCTCGCGGCTGAGCGCCTCCCACTTGTCCTTGCGCATGTAGAAGTCGATCAGCGAGGCCGGCTGATGCCAGCCCGGGAAGTAGTAGAGCATGCCGAGCTTCTCGAGCCCGAGCGCGCGGTCGACCGAGGGCATCGAGAACTCCGCGCCGTCGATCTTGCCCTGCAGCAGCTTGTGATAGACCTCGCCCGAGGGCATGTTGACGATCTCGGCGCCGAAGCGCTGCAGCACCTCGCCGGCCAGGCCGCTGAAGCGCACCCGCAGGCCCTTGAGATCGGCGACGCTGCCGATCTCGCTGCGGAACCAGCCACCGGCTTCCGGTCCCATGACGCCGCACATCATGGCGTGCACGCCCAGCCGCTCGTAGAGCTCGCGATGCAGCGCGTCGCCGCCGCCGTCCATCATCCAGCCGACATACTCCTCGACGCTGGGCCCGAACGGCACCGAAGCGAAGAGGTTGAGCGCCGAGAGCTTGGCCGCCGCGTGGCCAGGCCAGGTAAACGCCGCGTCGAGCTCGCCGCCGACCACGGCATCGAGCAGGTCGGCGCTGGGCACCCGGCCGCCGGCCTCGACGATCTTCAGGACGAGCGCGCCGTTGGACGCCGCCTTGACCGAATCGACGAAATGGCTGGCGCCCTCGCCCAGCACGGACAGGCCGGGGTTGAACGCGGTCTGCATGCGCAGGCGCACGCGCTGCGACTCGCCCGGCGATTGCTGCGCCGATACGGGCAGCGACGCCAGCGAGATCATGGCAAGGACGAGGAGTGATACCAGACGCATGGGGTGAAGCGCGATTACAGCACGCGGCTCCTCATCACAAGGACTGCCGCGTCGCAGGCCGGAAGCGCCGACGCTCCCATGCTCAGATGGTCGGCAGCGCGCGGCCGATCAGCAGCCGCTGCACGTCGCTGGTGCCTTCGTAGATCTGCGCCACCCGCACGTCGCGCCAGATCTTCTCGACGATGTAGTCCTGCACGTAGCCGTAGCCGCCATGGATCTGGATCGCCGCCGAGCAGACCTTCTCGGCCATCTCGGAGGCGAAGAGCTTGGCCATGGCGGCCTCGGTGAGGCAGGGCACTCCGGCATCGCGCAGCGAGGCTGCGTGCAGCAGCAGTTGCCGCGCCGCAGCAATCTGCGTCGCCATGTCGGCCAGCCGGAACTGCACCGCCTGGTGATTGACGATCGCGGTGCCGAAGGCCTGCCTCTCGCCGGCATAGGCGCGCGCCGCCTCGAACGCCGCACGGGCCATGCCGACGGATTGCGCCGCGATGCCCAGCCGGCCGGCCTCGAGGTTGGCCAGCGCGATGCGATAGCCCTCGCCCTCGCTGCCCAGCAGGTTCTCGGCCGGCACCTCGCAGCCCTCGAAGGCGATCTGGCAGGTGTCCGACGCGCGCTGGCCCAGCTTCTTCTCGACCGCGGCGACGCGGTAACCCTTGCTCTTCGTCGGCACGATGAAGCAGGAGATGCCGCGCTTGTTGGCCGCCGGATCGGTGACGGCGAAGACCAGCGCCATGTCGGCGGTGCGGCCCGAGGTGATGAACTGCTTCACGCCGTCGAGCACGTAGACGTCGCCGCGGCGCACCGCCTTGGTGCGCAGGTTCGACGCGTCGGAGCCGGCGTGCGGCTCGGTGAGGCAGAAGGCGCCGAGCAGCTCGCCCCTGGCCAGCGGCTTCAGCCAGCGCTCCTTCTGCGCGTCGCTGGCGTAGCCCATCAGCGCCGCGCCGTCCGGCGAATTGTTGACGCTCATGACGGTGGATACCGCGCCGTCAGCCGCCGCGATCTCCTCCAGCGCCAGCACGTAGGACACCGTGTCGGCACCGGCACCGCCCCAGCGCTCCGGCACGGTCATGCCCAGGAAGCCCAGGCGGCCCATCTCGCTCAGCACGTCGCGCGGGATGGCACCGTCGGCTTCCCATTGCCGGGCGAAGGGCGCGATGCGTTGCTGCGCGAACTGCCGCGCGGTGTCGCGGATCAGGCTCTGCGTTTCGTTCAGGATCATCGGGCCCTCAGCAGGCGCTGCTTCTGGCGCGCCCAGTCGCGCTTGGCCGCGCTCTCGCGCTTGTCGTGCTCCTTCTTGCCCTTGGCGAGGCCGAGCTCGACCTTCGCCAGGCCGCGCTCGTTGAAATAGACCGACAGCGGCACGATCGTGTAGCCCTCGCGCTGGATGGCGCCGATCAGGCGGTTGATCTGGCGGCGATGCAGCAACAGCCGGCGCTGGCGGCGCGGCTCGTGGTTGTTGCGATTGCCTTGCAGGTACTCGGGGATATAGGCGTTGACCAGGTACAGGTCGCCTTTGTGCACGGCGGCATAGGATTCGACGATCTGGCTGCGCCCGCCGCGCAGCGACTTCACCTCGGTGCCGGTGAGCTGGATGCCGGCTTCGAGGCGCTCCTCGATGAAATAATTGTGCAGGGCCTTGCGGTTCTGCGCGGCCATGCGGTCTTCGGGACGGGCGGCACGGGACATGACGAGAGACAACGATCCTGAATGAACAGGGCCGCGCCGGAGGGTACCGGCGCGGCCCGTTGCGACGGTTCCATTATCTAGTTGAGCAGGCCGGCGAATACCATGGCGTCGCGCACCTGTTTCTTGGTGCCCTCGCCGCACTCGACCAGCGGCAGGCGCATCTCGGCCGAGCACTTGCCCAGCAGCTCGGCGCCGTACTTCACCGGGCCGGGGTTGGTCTCGACGAACAGCGCCTTGTGCAGCGGCATCAGGCGCTCGTTGATCTCGATGGCCTTGTCGATCTGGCGCGCCTTCCAGGCGTCGTGCATCTGCCCCAGCAGGCGCGGCGCGACGTTGGCGGTCACCGAGATGCAGCCGTCGCCGCTCTGCGCCAGGAAGCCCAGCGCGCTCGCGTCCTCGCCGGAGAGCTGGCAGAACTCCTTGCCGGTCTTGAGCCGGGTGAGCGTCGGGCGCGCCATGTCGTAGCTGGCGTCCTTGATGCCGA